>JAVJRE010000002.1:300000-472500 GCA_040218575.1 Alphaproteobacteria bacterium
GAGGAGGTGGCGTCCAAAGTGCTGCCTCTGATGGACGAGGAAGAGATCCGCGACCTGTCCCAGACCATGGCCAATCTCGGCAATGTCAGTTCGGACATCGTCGAGCGGTTGATCATCGACTTCACCGAGCAGATGTCATCTACCGGGTCCCTTACCGGCAGCTATGAATCCACGGAGCGACTGCTGACCCGCATTCTCGACGAAGGACAGGTCGAGAGCATCATGGAGGAAATACGCGGCCCGGCGGGCCGCACCATGTGGGACAAGCTGAACAACGTTAACGAAGAGGTTCTGGCGACCTATCTGAAGAGTGAGTATCCGCAGACGGTCTCTGTGGTCCTGTCGAAGATTCGCCCCGATCACGCCGCCAAGGTTCTGGGCGTCCTGCCGGAAAGCTTCGCCATGGAAGTGGTCATGCGCATGCTGCGCATGGAAGCGGTTCAGAAAGAGATCCTGGACGACGTGGAGCGGACCCTGCGAACAGAGTTTATGAGCAATCTGGCGCGCTCCAACCGGCGTGATGCCCATGAAATGATGGCTGACATTTTCAACGCCTTTGACCGCAGCACCGAAGAGCGGTTCATGGACGCTCTAGAAGAGCGCAGCAAGGACGCCGCGGAGAAGATCAAGAGCCTCATGTTTACATTCCAGGATCTGTCGAAGCTCGATACGTCAGGCGTACAGACCGTTATCCGCCATGCCGAGAAGGAACGACTGGCCATTGGCCTGAAGGGCGCATCGGAAGACCTCAAGACGCTGTTCTTCTCTAACATGAGCGAGCGGGCCAGCCGTATCATGAAGGAGGATATGGAGGCCATGGGGCCGGTTCGGTTGCGCGATGTGGACGAGGCGCAGGCCTATATCGTGCAGATTGCAAAAGACCTTGCCGAGCGCGGCGAGATCACTATCGCCGACACCGGCGGCGAAGATGAGCTGGTGTACTAGGCCATGCACAGCGCCAGCGCCAAGCCCTTCATGTTTGACCTGTCGTTTGACGACCCGGCCAGTGAACGCGCGGCACAACGGGAGGTCGTGCGTTTCACCGAGGCCGAGCTTGAAGAGGCCCGCCAGAAGAGCCTGGCCGAAGGCCGGGCACTGGGTGTGGCAGAAGCACAGGCAAGCATTGAATCCAGGCTGGCCGCGGTCACGGCGCGCCTCGGTGAAAGCATGGCGTCACTCAGCGACATGGTGGCAGCCGAACGCAGTCTACGCATCCAGGAAGCCATGACGATTGCCCGGACAGTCACCATGAAGGCCCTGCCGGCCCTGGCCGAGCAAACCGCAGAATCCCAGGTCAGCCATCTGGTGCAGACCTGTATGGAGCAGCTTATCGAGGAGCCCCGCATTGTGGTGCGGGTCCACCCTGCCCTGCTGGATGCCATCAAGGATCGCAGCGATGAGTTGGCGGCAACCACCGGCTTCAGCGGCAAAATCGTCGTCATCGCCGAGGACGGATTCGCCGCGGACGACTGTCGGGTCGAGTGGGCGGACGGCGGCGCCAAACGAGACCGGCGCAGCCTGATGGCCGCCATCGCCGCCTGTCTGGAGCCGGCCGGCGACAGCGATGACGTCGCGCACCAGAACGAGAACACACCAAAGGACGGGTCAGGCCCAGGAGAAAACCATGAGTGACGAAGATCTCAAACTGAACGAACTGGATGCGACAGCAGATGATGGTGACGCGCCAGACGGTTCCGCCCCGCCGGCCAGCCCGCCTGAAACGGCGGCGAGTGAGCCGGCAAAGGGCGGCGGTAGGACGGACGACATGCCGACCCATGGGGCCAGCGAGCTGGAGGCAGTTTTTGACATCCCGGTGCAGCTTTCAGCCGTGCTTGGCCGATCAACCATGCAGGTGTCGCAACTTCTCAAGCTGGGGCGCGGCGCGGTGGTGGAGCTGGATCGCAAGGTCGGCGAAGCCATCGACATTTATGTCAACAATCGTCTGGTCGCCCGCGGGGAAATCGTGGTGGTGGATGATCGCCTTGGCGTGACCATGACCGAGATCATCAAGTCAGACCGTCACTAGACGCCGGCCAACGGCAGACAAACGAACGGATTTGTGATGACCGACCGTGTCAGAGACAGCCACACGGCCATGCGCCCCAGCGCCGACGGCGGCGCGGCCGTCGGTCGCCCGGACATCGCGACAATTCTTGGTGTCGGCGGCGCCATTGGACTGATTGTTACGGCCATCGCCCTTGGCGGCGATCCTGTCGCCTTCTTTGACGTCAAGTCCGTGCTGATTGTTCTGGGCGGCACATTCGCGGTCACCATGACCAATTTCAGCCTGGGCGAACTGTTTGGCACCTGGCGGGTGGTCTTTCGCACCCTAGTCACCAACGACCACAACCCCGGCCTGGCAGCGGCGACGATGGTCCAGCTCGCCCGGCTCGCCCGCAGACGCGGGATCCTCGGCATGCAAACCGTTCTCAATCAGGTGGCCAACCGCCCGTTTCTGTATCGGGCGCTCATTCTTCTGGTTGACGGTATGCCAGGTGACCAGGTGGAGCGGGTGATGCAGCGGGAAATCGCTGCGCGCAACACACGTCATGGGAAGAGCGCCATGGTCCTGCGCCGCGCTGGTGACATTTCGCCGGCCATGGGCCTGATCGGCACGCTGGTCGGTCTGGTTCAGATGCTGGGCGGACTGGATGACCCGTCCACCATCGGACCGGCCATGGCCGTCGCCCTGCTGACTACATTCTATGGCGCGATCCTGGCCAATGTGGTGTTCCTGCCGCTGGCCGGCAAGCTGGAGCGCAACACCAATGCCGAAGCGATGGTTGACACCATCTTTCTGCAGGGCGTCGCGTCCATTGGCCGTCAGGAAAACCCGCGAAGACTGCAAATGACGCTCAATACGCTTCTGCCGCCGGAAATCCGCATCGAGGATTCACAATGAGACCCGCCTGTCTGACTACTTTGCCACGCACGCCCCTGACCCGCACCGGAGACTTCTCATGAAACTGCTGATCGTCGGGTCACTGAGCGGCCACATCGGCGCGGCCGGCAAGATCGCCCTTGCGCGCGGTGCAAAAGTCTCGCACGTCACAGACGTTGAAGCGGCGCTGGACGCGGTTCGCTCCGGTCAGGGCGGCGAGCTGATCATGGTGGATGTGACTCTGGACATCCAGACGCTGGTCGAAAGCCTGCAACGTGAACGCATCGCCGTACCGGTTGTCGCCTGCGGTATCGGCACGGACGCAGACACCGCGGTTCGCGCCATTCGCGCCGGCGCCAAGGAGTTCATCCCGCTACCGCCCGACGCCGAGCTGATTTCCGCCGTTCTTGAGGCAGTGGCGGAGGAATCCGACTCCGTTCTGTCGCGCGATCCGGCCATGGCCAGCGTCCTGCGGCTGGCCGCCCAGGTGGCACCCAGTGATGCGACCGTGCTCCTGACCGGCGAAAGCGGCACCGGCAAGGAGGTCATGGCCCGCCACATTCACAGCCACAGCAAGCGCGCCAAGAAGGTCTTCGTTTCCGTCAACTGCGCGGCAATTCCCGATAACCTTCTGGAATCAGAGCTGTTCGGTCATGAGCGCGGCGCCTTCACCGGCGCCGTGGCGCGACGCATCGGCAAGTTTGAGGAGGCCAGCGGCGGAACCCTGCTGCTGGATGAAATCAGCGAGATGGACAGCCGTCTGCAGGCCAAGCTGCTTCGCGCCATCCAGGAGAAGGAAATCGACCGCCTTGGCGGCACCCAGCCGGTCAAAGTGGACATCCGGCTGATCGCCACATCCAACCGCGACCTGGAACAGGCGGTGCGCGACGGCTCTTTCCGTGAGGACCTGTACTATCGCCTGAGCGTGGTGAATATCACCCTGCCGCCCCTGCGCCAGCGAGCGAAGGACATTCCACTACTGGCCGAGCATTTTCTGGAACGCTATTCACGGGCCAATGGCGTGGCCAACCGGCCGCTTGACCCGGCAGCACTGGACAAGCTTATGCACCATAGCTGGCGCGGCAACGTCCGCGAGCTGGAGAACACCATGCATCGCGCCGTCCTTCTGGCTGAGGGCGACACAATTGACCCGGCTGCCGTGCAGCTTTCCAGCATGTTGCTGGAACCAGGCCGCGACGACGGCACGGTCGGCGCCCACAGCGACGGCGCAGAAGAGGCCGCCGGCAGTGAGGCAAGCGACGATGGCGAGGTTGCCGGGCTGGTCGGCCGCACGGTCGCCGCCGTGGAGCGCGACCTGATCATCGAGACGCTGAGCCACTGTCTGGGAAACCGCACCCACGCGGCCACTATCCTTGGCATTTCAATCCGCACGCTACGCAACAAGCTGAAGGCCTATAGCGCCGATGGTGTCCGTGTGCCGGCGCCCGGCGATTCCGATCGTCTGATGGCCTAGGCCACCGGGTCCGCAGCCCACCATGACAGACGCCGTCACAGGCCCCGCGCCAACGCCCGGCACCACCGGCCAGCCACCCGGCATGCCGGCCGCGACCCGTGGCACCACCAGCGCGCCAGCCACCGGCAGCCTGAACCCGTCGCTGAGTGCGCTCAGCGACGGTCTGGCGCGCCGCGGTGACGTTTTCCTGGCCCTCGGTCTGGTAGCCATCCTTGTTGTCCTGATTCTGCCGATGCCCACGTGGATGCTGGACATGGCGCTGGCCATGTCCTTCACCATTTCGGTGCTGGTGCTGATGACCGCCCTGTTCATCAGCCGGCCGCTGGACTTCAGCGCCTTCCCCACGGTGCTGCTGATCACCACGATACTCAGACTGTCGCTCAACCTGGCGTCGACCCGGCTGATTCTGTCGGGAGGCCATACCGGCACCGATGCCGCCGGCAAGGTGATCGAGGCCTTCGGCAATTTCGTCATGGGTGGCAATTTCGTCATCGGCGTTGTGGTCTTCGCCATTCTTGTCCTGGTCAACTTCGTCGTCATTACCAAGGGCTCTGGGCGCATTGCCGAAGTGGCGGCACGCTTCAGCCTGGACGCCATGCCCGGCAAGCAGATGGCCATCGACGCCGATCTTTCAGCCGGGCTGATTGATGAAAATGAAGCCCGCCAGCGCCGCCGCGATCTGGAGGATGAAAGCACGTTCTTCGGCGCCATGGACGGCGCAGCCAAGTTCGTTCGCGGCGACGCCATCGCCGGCCTGCTGATCACCTTCATCAACGTCATCGGCGGCATCATCATCGGCGTCGTGCAGAACGGCCTGACCATGGGCGAGGCGGCCTCGTCCTATACGCTTCTGACCGTGGGCGATGGTCTGGTCTCACAGATTCCGGCGCTGATCGTGTCCACCGCGGCCGGCATGCTGGTCAGCAAGGCCGGCGTTGTGGGGTCTGCCGACAAGGCGGTGTTCGGCCAACTGGGCGGCTATCCCGCCGCCATGGCCATGAGCAGCGGCCTGATGATTGCGCTGGCCATCCTGCCGGGGATTCCCTTCCTGCCGTTCGTCGGCTTCGCCGGCGTTACCGGCGGGCTGGCCTATCTGACGTGGCAGCGCCGCCGCGACAAGGTGGCGGCGGCGGAAGAAGAATCCCGTCAGACCGCCGCCGCCGTGCCCGCCACAGAGGAACCCATCGCCACCGCCCTGCATATCGACGACATCCGCCTGGAGCTCGGCTATGGCCTGCTGTCCCTTATCAGCAACGAACAGGGCGACCGCCTGACCGACCAGATCAAGGCGTTGCGCCGACAGCTTGCGGGCGATATGGGTTTTGTCCTGCCGGCCGTCCGCATTCAGGACAATATGCAACTGGCGGCCAACGCCTATGTGGTTCACGTCAAGGAGATTGAGGCCGGACGGGGCGATCTGCAGCCTGGTCACCTGCTGGTGATGGACCCGCGCGGCGAAGCCATCGCCCTGGAGGGCGACACAACCACAGAGCCGACATTCGGCCTGCCGGCCATGTGGATCGACCCGGCCATTCGCGAAGAAGCCATGTTCCGGGGCTATACGGTCGTCGACGCGACGACGGTGGTGACAACTCACCTGACGGAGACCATCAAGGCCAACATGGCCGAGCTCCTGAGTCACGCGGAGACACAGAAGCTGCTGGACGAGCTGGGCCCCGACCACCAGAAGCTTGTGGCCGACGTCATTCCCGGCCAGATCAACGTGGGTAGCGTTCAGCGCGTTCTGCAGAACCTGCTGGAAGAGCGCATCTCCATACGCGACCTGGCGACGATCCTGGAAGGCATTTCCGAAGCCGCCGGACAGACCCGCAACATCACACAGATAACGGAGCATGTGCGGTCCCGCCTGGCGCGGCAGATCAGTGACGCCGCCGCCAACGAAGATGGAATCGTACCCCTGATCACCTTGTCACCGGAGTGGGAACAGGCGTTCGCCGAGTCCATCGTTGGCCAGGGCGACGAGCGCCAACTGGCCATGGCGCCAAGCCTGTTGCAGGACTTCATCTCCGCCATGCGGCAGACCTTCGACCGCCACGCCATGCTCGGTGAACTGCCGGCGCTGCTGACCAGCCCCGGCATCCGTCCGTTCGTACGCTCCATCGTCGCGCGATTCCGCTCGACCACACCGGTCATCAGCCAGAACGAGATCCACGCCCGGGCGCGGATCAAGACTCTGGGGCAGATATAGGCCGGCCATGCAGCTCCGCTCCTTCACCGGCCGCACCATCGCCGACGCCATGGCCAGGGCCCATGCGGCACTTGGCTCCGACGCGATCATGCTGCATTCAGACCGGCTTACCGACGGCAGCGGCGTCATTCTGAGAGCCGCCGCCGGCGGGATCGCGTCCGACGAGGCCGGCCCTGCCCCGGCCATGGGCGCGACCACTGGCACGGCGCTGGCGGTTCCACGGCGGGTCCGTCCGGTCGCCAGACCCGCCGTGGCAACATCGTGGCCCGCTTTCATCGCAGAGCGCTCTGGCAGCGACGGCCTGAACGCGGTGGACACTGCCCGCTTGTGTCTGCTCTACCACGGTCTGTCGGAAGGCCTGATAGAG
Organism: Alphaproteobacteria bacterium; assembly: GCA_040218575.1. Lineage (NCBI taxonomy): Bacteria > Pseudomonadati > Pseudomonadota > Alphaproteobacteria > Alphaproteobacteria bacterium. The sequence goes on from JAVJRE010000002.1 coordinate 306,932, forward strand.
GACTGGATCGCCCACCGCGACTCGGGAAGTGATGGCAAGGCCATCGGCGTTCTGGTCGCCACCCTGACCCCCATCCTTGATTGCGCTGATGGTCTTGATCAGCGGCCGGGCGCCCGACTGATGATTGCCGGCGCAGCCGGCGCCGGTCGCAGCGTCTATGCGGCTCGTATGGCCATCGCCCTGCACCGGACGGGCCAGCCGGTTGTGCTGATCGATAGCGGTGCACACCACACGCAGAACCCGGCCCACCGCCTGGCAGCGGCGTGCGGTGTGCCACTGAGCGATGGCCATGGCGACGATCCGGCCAGCGCAATCGCGCGGGATACGACCTGCGTTATCGACCTGCCGGCCATGGATCCACGGCAGCGGGATGATTGGCAGCAATTGCGCCGGCATGGCGTAAGAGGCGAGATAATCCCGGTCATCGCCGCCAATGGCGATCCCCATACGGGCGACGAACTGGGACGCGCCTTCGCCGATCTGGGCGCCCGGCGCCTGTTGGTGTCCCACTGTGACGGAGCGGGCCGGCTCGGCGCTCTTGTCATGGCGGCGACAGGCGGCGGGCTTCGCCTGTCGGCCACCGGTGATAGCGGCGATCCGCGACGCGCGCCCGGGCCGGCCTCGGCAGGGCATGTGGCGCGCCTTCTGGCCAGAGTCATGGGCGGGCCGTCATGACCCCGGCGCCGGCCCTGTCCGCCAGCCCCGGCCGCCTGGCCGGCGCCGGACGGCTTCTTGCGGTCGCCTCAGGCAAGGGCGGCGTCGGCAAAACCTGGTTCTCTGTTTCGCTGGCGCACACACTGGCACGCCAGGGCAAGAAGGTCCTGTTGCTGGACGGCGATCTCGGCCTGGCCAATGTGGACGTGCAGCTCAGCCTATTGCCGGCGCATGATCTCTCACAGGTGGTGGCCGGCCAGATCCCCCTGAGCGACGCGGTGACGCCCTATGGGGCCGGCGGATTTGACGTGATCGCGGGACGATCCGGTGGCGTCAACATGGCGGCCACGCCGGCCGCTCGCTTTGATGACCTTCTGGCCGACATTACCGAACTGGCCGGTCGATACGACCACATGATTCTTGATCTGGCGGCAGGCATTGATCCTGGCGTGCGGCGTCTTATCGCCGAAGCCGACACTTGTCTGATTGTCACGACGGAAGAGCCGACGGCGCTGACCGATGCCTATTCCCTGATCAAGGTGATCGCCCGACGCCAGCCGCGGGCAAATCTGAGAATCGTCATCAATATGGCAAGCTCCCAAGCGGCCGGCGAACGAACCTATATGACGTTGCGCAAAGCCTGTGAGGAGTTCCTTTCGCTCAAGCCACCGCTGGCCGGAATTATCCGGGCGGACCCGCACGTGTCACAAGCGATCCGCCATCAGGTGGGCTTGTTCACGCGGTCGCCTACATGCGATGCGGCCAGTGATGTGGAATCCATCAGCCGTCGCCTGCTGGCGCCGGACGAGCGGGCCTCGTCGTCATGAGCGATGTCCACGGCCCCCTGCCGGCCCGGCTGGGCGGCACCACCGGGCAGACCGGTGGCATGCGCGTCACGTTTGTATCGTTCGCCGGCGGCAACAGCCTGCCGGGATCGGTTGGCGAAGTACTGAGCGGCACAGTCATGGGCCGGGACAACCAGGGCCATACGCTGATTCGCACCAGCCAGGGCCAGTTGACCATCAACACCAGCCTGAACCTGCCGGAGGGCGCCACCGTACGGTTGCAGGTGCAGATCGTCGGCGCCCAGACGCACCTGGTGCTGTTGTCGGTCAATCAGCAGGCCCTCAGCCAGTCGCGCCTGGCCACGCCACCGCTGGCAGCGACAAGCGGCGGCACGACTCCGCCGACACCGGCCTCCGTCACGCAAACACCACCAAGCGTTGGCCCAGGATCACCAGTCCTGAGCGGGCACCTGCTGGCCAATACCGGCGGCCCCGGCGCATCTGTCGCGGCCCCGGTAGCCGGCACCTCAACCAACCCAACGACATTGGACAGTACGAATGCATTGCGCCTGCGATTGCTTGCGGTCGCTGACGCCGGATCAGGCCTCACCCGCGCACAGATGCCGCAGAGTCTTCTGCAGGGCGATGTGGCAACACTGAGTGGTGAGGTCATCGGGCGGGATTCAAACAGCGCGCAGGTGCGGACCGCGGCCGGCGTCATCATCCTGTCCGGCAACCACCCCCTGACCAATGGCCAGCGTGTTCTGCTCCAGTTGTTGCCGGGCCAGTCCGTGGCGACAGGACCGGCTGTCGCCGGCGCCGCCGCGGCAGGGACACACGCGCCGTTGCAGAGCCTGGCCCATCCGGGAAGCCTGGCGGCATCGGCCTGGCACACGCTGGCGGCCGGCTGGCCGGCCATGCGCGACACTCTTTCCATCCTGACCGCAGCGGACAGTGGCGCAAGCGCACACCTTCTTTCCACGGTTCTGCCCCAACCAGGTCCACGCTTCACACCGCAGATTCTGGCTCTCATCAGCGCGTTGGTGCAGGGTGACTTCAGCCGATGGTTCGGTGGACGCGCCAGCGAGGCACTGGGTGAACTGGGCCGCGGCGATCTGATCAGTCGTCTGGATGACGATTTCGGGCAATTGGCGCGACTTGCCGGCCCACGCAGCGAGGGAGACTGGCGGACTTTTCTTTTGCCCGTTTTCTATGACGGCGCTTTTCACCCGGCCCGGCTGTCACTCCACCGTCGCGGCAAAGGCAAAAGGGTTGAAGATGGCTCACAGCGGTTTCTGGTAGAGGTCACCCTTAGCGCCCTGGGTCAGTTGCAACTGGACGGGCTGGTGCACAAACGTCACCTGGACCTGATGGTGCGGACGGCCACCCCGCTCAGCGAGGCGATACGCACGGACCTGCGCGCCATATATGCGAGTGCCATGGAGGAAGCCCGGTTCAGTGGCGTTCTTCGATTCAATGCGGGCAGTGGTTTTCCGTCGGCGGCCAAGGATTCACCGCCGGTTCTATCCGGGCTGACCGTCTAGGCGGACGAGCGCCGGGAGTGGGCGCGCCGGTGCCGGTCAATGGCGATGTCGTCAATGGTGATCTGCTCCGCCCGGTCGCGCGCTGTTTTCTCGGCTGACGCGCGATGCTCCAGCGTCAGCTCGATTTTCTTAACATCGGCGAAGGCCACAGCGACACCATCACGAACCGTCGCAACGTCCTGTATGGCTTGACGCACAGCCGTATCCAGGTCCTGCCGCCGCTGCCGCATCCGGTCAAGCCACGGCCCAAGTGCGGCACCGCCAAACCCGTCCTGACGGGCCAGATCAAACTCCGCCGCTATGGATACGTCCAGGCGTTGCCGGGAACGGCGCGCCTCTGACAGACGCGCCTCGGCCGCCAACAGGTCTTTCTTGCGTTCATCCAGCGTCCACCGCCGGAGCTTGAGAATTGTATTCAGGCCTTTTGCCATGGTCAGGGCGAGCTGCCGCCGGCCGGTCAGGCGGCGGTGCGGGCGCGACCAGGCTCAGCGCTCTTCGCCGCGCCCGGCGCCGCGCCATCACCATCGGCCGCCTGGCCATCGCCATCTTCCTGCAACATCCGGCGAAGGTCGTCATAGCCGTCCGCCAACACGGCCTGTTCATCGGGCAACTGCCCGAGAAACGCCTCGATCCGCGGGTAGAGACGAATGGACTGATCGACATCCCGATCGCTGCCCTGGCGGTAAGCGCCGATGCGAATCAACTCCGCCATGTCCTCATAGCGGGCCAGGACGCCACGCGCCCGACTGACCAGATCCGTTTCGTCCGGCGTATTGCAGTCCGGCATGGTGCGGCTGATGCTGCGCAGGATATTGATGGCTGGATAGCGGCCACGCTCGGCGATATCGCGTTCGAGGACGATGTGCCCATCGAGAATGCCGCGCACCGCATCGGCTATGGGTTCATTGTGATCGTCGCCTTCCACCAGAACACTGAACAGTCCGGTGATATTGCCCTGGCCGGCACGGCCGGGGCCGGCCCGCTCCAGCAATTTGGGCAGTTCGGCAAAAACCGATGGAGTATAGCCCTTCGACGTAGGGGGCTCGCCGGCCGAAAGTCCGATATCCCGCAATGCCATGGCAAAGCGGGTCACGCTGTCCATCAGGCACAGCACCTCGAGCCCCTGGTCGCGGAAATACTCGGCCACCGCCAGTGTGGCATGGGCCGCCTGCCGCCGCATAAGAGGCGATTCGTCGGACGTGGCTACAACCAGAACGCTGCGGGCCAGCCCGTCGGGCCCCAGATCATCCTCGATGAACTCCTGCACCTCGCGCCCGCGTTCGCCGATCAGGCCAATGACAATGACGTCGGCATGGGTGAATCGCGCCAGCATGGACAGCAGCATTGATTTGCCCACGCCGGAGCCGGAGAAAATTCCCATGCGCTGGCCACGACAACAGGTGAGGAATGTGTTGATTGCCCGCACCCCGAGATCGACCTTGCCGCCTAGGCGCTGGCGTTGGTGGGCCGGCGGCGGCGGCGCCCGGAAAGGGTAAGCCGTGCGTCCGGCGACAACCGGCCCCTTACCGTCGATCGGCTCGCCGAGAGCGTTGATGGCGCGGCCCAGCCACGAACGGTCCGGGTGCAGAGCCGGCCGGCCGGCCGCCACCTCCGCCATGCAACCGAGACCGATTCCCTCGAGCGGACTGAACGGCATGAGAAGCGCCCGGGCCTGGCGAAATCCAATGACCTCGCAGGGCACCCGCCGGCCATCCCGCGCCACAAGATTGCAGCGGTCGCCGACAGACAGGCGGCGCTCTACGCCGCCGACCTCAACCAGCATGCCGAGGACCGCCGTTACGCGGCCATAGACCTGATAATCCGGCAAGGACCGGATTGCCTCAATTACCGCCGATGGGTCCAATTGCCTCCCCCGATTGCCCTGGCATGACCCGCGAAATCGGCCTGCCCGGCCAATCTGACCGGCGCCGACTTAAGGTTCAGTAAACCAAGGAAAAGCGAGCCAGGCACCGCCTTTGGCCGGTGGCGGCCGGTTTTCATGACCGGCGGTCTCGTCAGCCTTCTGTTAATCGGCTATTAACCCTGCCGCGACAGAATGATTAACAGGTTCAGTTAGCGACGCCTTAAGGCGGGTCCGGATCAGGGGAAGCAGACAGCCATGCGGGTATTACTAGTCGAGGACGATTCATCGACGGCAAAGACCATTGAGGCCATGCTCAAGGCCGAGGGCTTTGTCTGCGATACGACCGACCTGGGTGAAGACGGCCTGGAGATCGGCAAGCTATATGACTATGACATCATCGTCCTTGACCTGATGTTGCCCGACATCGACGGCTATGAAGTTCTGCGACGCCTGCGCGCGGCGCGGGTGGCCACGCCGATCCTCATTCTTTCGGGCCTTGGCGAGACCGAGAGCAAGGTCAAGGGTCTGGGCATCGGCGCCGACGACTATCTGACCAAACCTTTCGACCGCACCGAACTGGTGGCACGAATCAACGCCGTCATCCGGCGCACACGCGGCCACTCAGACGCCGTCATCCGCACCGGCAAGCTGACCGTCAATCTCGATGCCAAGACCGTCGAGGCAAACGGCCAGTCCATCCACCTGACCGGCAAGGAATACGGCATTCTGGAGCTGCTGAGCCTGCGCAAGGGCACGACCCTGACCAAGGAGATGTTCCTTAACCACCTCTATGGCGGCATGGACGAACCTGAGCTCAAGATCATCGATGTGTTCGTATGCAAGCTGCGCAAGAAGCTGACCGGGGCCTGCGGCGACAACTATATCGAGACCGTATGGGGCCGCGGCTATGTGCTGCGCGACCCGCCGGCAAAGACCGAGCAGGCGGCCTGAGCTTTCCCGACAACCAACGGTAAACGGCGGACCAGAAGTCCGCCGTTTTTCTTATGGGCCGGCGGCGGACCAGAGGTCCGCCGTATTCACTATGTGCCGGGCGCCTCTGACTGAAATACCAGGTGGTGTAGGCCGCCGCTACCGCTGCGCAGGGCAAGACGGCCGCCAAGACGGGCCGCCAGAACCGCCGCCAGATGCGCCTGAACAGTCTCCGGCGTCGCCTCGCCGGTGGCCGCACCGGTGGCGACCAACATCACTGGGCCATCGGCGACCAGTCGTTCGGCCCCCATGGCCAGGCTGAACTCAGCTGCCGGCCCCCCGGCGGCATGGACTTCCAGGGTGCCACCGAACGGCATGACGGCCGCCGCGACGCCGATCATATTGAGGATCAGCTTGGCCGTCACACGATCAAAATCCGCCACCTGTTCAGCATCCGGCCAGGCAAATGTCAGACGCCCGGATTCGAGCCACGCCGCCGCCACGTCGCGCAGATCCACCGCCGTGCGCTGGCTGTCACGATCCCCGCCTATGCCGAAAGCCAGCCGGAAATAGGCCAGGCGCCGTGATGCCTCGCCTGCCGCGTGGGCCAGCAACTGGATGATCTCGCCATCGCCGCCGCCAACGTCCTGCAGCAATTCGACACCATTGGCCACCGCCCCCACCGGACTGGCCAGATCGTGACACAGCCTGGCGCACAGAGCCTCGACTGCCGCAGCGCACAGTGACTCGGCGCGGTTATCTGCCGGCGCCAAAGACATGGTCATGTGAATTCCCCTGAACGTCCCCTGTCCAGCGCTATAGTGGCCGGCGCGCCTGCTCGGATCAATGCGCTACGGACCGGCCCTCGCCGTCTGTAGCGGCGGCCAACAGCAGCGCTTCCGCCCGCGCCAGATCATCAGGCGCGTTGGCATTGAAGAACGGGTCGACCGGCACCGTAGCGAACTCTGCACGGGCCAGGCGGAAACGGCCGGTCCAGGCGCCAACCTTGCGCAGGCCGTCCACGTCCATGGCTGTACGCAAATCATCAGCCAAGGATACAGGCCATAAGCCAATCACCGGATGGTCGCGGCCGGCAGACGCGGCACAGGCCATATCAGCGCCGGCGTCGTGGCGCGCCGCCACAAGCCGGGATACCAGATCCCTCGGTAGAAACGGGCTATCCGTGGGCGCCGTGACGATGAACGGGCACGCGGGAGCGCACCGACGCGCCCAGTCCATGCCGGCCAGAACACCGGCCAGAGGACCGGGGTTGCCAGCCTGAGCATCAGCCACCACCGGCAAGGCAAAGGCGGCAAAGCGCGACGGATCGCCATTGGCATTGAGAACGAGGGCCCGCACCTGCGGCGCCAGACGGTCACGGGCGCGGGCCAGCAATGTTCTGCCGGCCACCGGACGCAGGCATTTGTCGCCGCCGCCCATGCGCCGCGCCAGCCCGCCGGCGAGCAGAACCCCCACGACACCATCGCCCGCCGGGCCGGGACCCGCTTCGCCACGGCCAGGGTCGCCCCCGGTCATAGGGCGGGGTCCGTGACCTGGTCCGCCGCCTTGCGCCGGCTGCGGCGCGGTTCCTCCGCGACGGTATCGGGATCCTGATCGTAAATCAGCCGGTGCTTGCCGGACAGGACAAGGAACCGCTTGCCGCGGACCCGGCCTATCAGAGTCAGTCCGGCCTGTCTGGCCAACGATACGCCCCAGGCAGTGAAGCCCGAGCGCGACAGGACGATGGGAATCCGCATTTGCACGGCCTTGATGACCATCTCACTGGTCAGGCGCCCGGTGGTGTAGAAGATCTTGTCTTCCGGCGAAATGGCGTTGAGCGCCATATAGCCGGCGATCTTATCCACCGCATTGTGGCGCCCCACATCCTCCATATAGATCAGCGGCCGATCCTCGCGGCACAGCACGCAGCCGTGGATCGCCCCGGCCTCCAGATAGAGGCTGGGGGTGGCGGTTATGGCCTTCGACAGGGCGTAGAGCCATGAGGTGCGAAGGGTTGCGCTGTCGGACAGGGATATGGAGTCAAAGGCCTCCATCATATCGCCGAAGACCGTCCCCTGGGCGCAACCCGAGGTCTGGGTGCGGCGGCTGAGCTTTGCCTCGAAATCCGTTTCCCGCTCGGTCCGGACAACGACAGCGTCGATGTCCGGGACATGCTCGACAGCCGTGATCGGATTGTCCGACGGCAGCATATTCTGGTTAAGCAGGTAGCCGACGGCGAGATATTCCGGATAGTCGCCGATAGTCATCATCGTCACGACTTCACGGCTGTTGAGGTAGAGAGTCAGCGGCCGTTCAACGGTGACCGACGTCTCGACCTCCGCGCCACTCTGGTCATGTCCGGTCAAACGTTCCGTCAATCGTGGATCGGCCGGGTCGGGCTGGACAAGATAGCTCTTCATCGCGTCACCATATGGACTTGGCAGCCGGGGCTGGCAAGCGCAGCATGATCCTGACACCGTGGCGCACCGACCGGACAATGGGTCCTATCGTCCCGGCCACCCTGCCATCGCGCCGTTTTCCGCCAGGGTCGGCCAGGGACCGGACCCGCGACCGACACGAGAAACCCGCCCCGATGGCCTCTCTCCGCCCCGCCCGCATGATCAGTGTGATCAGTGACGGAAACTTCCGCCGCCTGTGGATGACCGGCTGGCTCACCTGGACCACACGCTGGCTGGAAATCCTGGCCATCGGAGTCACCGTCTATCAGCTTACCCAGTCGGCCTTCCAGGTCACGCTGATGATGACGATCCGCATGGCGCCGATGCTTTTTCTCGGCACCTTCGTTGGCGCCCTGGCCGACCGTGTGGATCGCAAGACGCTGCTGGCCGGCGGTCTGGTCGTCCTGTCGCTGACCGCCGCCTGCCTGGCGGCCATCGCCTTCAGCGGCCATCTTGCCTTGTGGCACATTGGCGTCGGCGCGCTGGTCAACGGCATGTTCGGCGCTACTGAGATGCCGGTGCGCCGCACCATGCTGGGCACCGCGGCTGGCCCGGAGCGCATGAGTGCTGCCCTCAGCCTGGATTCGGCGACGAACAATCTGACCCGCATGATCGGCCCGATCCTGGGCGGCGTGGTGGTCGAGCGGATCGGTCTGCAAGGCGCCTATGCCATCGCAGCGGTGGCCTATGCGGGAGGCGTCTTTCTCGTCCTGCCCATCAGCTTGCCGCCGCCACCGCGCGCGGCCGTCCTGGCAACCAGAGGCGTCATCGCCACCGGGCGGCAGATCGGGCGGCAGATCGCTGAAGGCCTGCGCTTTGCCCTGGGCAATCAGGTGATCAAAGCGACCCTGGCGGTGACAATGCTGGTGAACTTCTGGGCGTTTTCCTATGGTTCGCTTATCCCGGTGGTCGGCGCGGAGGACCTGAATCTGACGCCAACAGCCATCGGTGTGCTGGCCGCGGCCGATGCCTTGGGCGCGTTTCTGGCCTCGTTGCTGGTGGCCTTCATCGCGCCCGGTCGCGACTACACCCGCATCTATGTGGGCGGCTCCGCCCTGTTCCTGGCTGGCGTTCTGATTTTTTCATTTGTTGACGGCTACACCGCCGCTCTGGCGGTTCTGGTTTTTGCCGGATTCGGCATCTCCGGATTTGGCGCCATGCAAAGCACCATCATCCTGACCGCGACGCCGCCGGAACTCAGATCACGGGTGATGGGCGTCCTCAGCATGAGCATCGGTGCATCGCCACTGGGCCTGTTGCATCTGGGCTTTATGGCGGAGATGTTCAGCGCCAGGACGGCACTGTCCATTATCGCCATTGAGGGGCTGGCCGCGCTGGCCCTGTGCTTGATCGTCTGGCCGGTGCTGTGGCGCAGTCGGGAGTTGAGCCCGGCCACAAGCCAGACCGCCGCCGCCGCGCCGACACCAACGACCACGTCGCATACGATTCGCCGTTAACCTTTTCTTTGCTCCGGAGCCGCAGGCTGGTATCCGCCACGAACCGACACTAGCCAAGAGGATGCGCCAGCCATGGGGCGATCAGCGCTCACGTCACTGGCTGTCGTCATGACGGCATTGCTGATTTCCGGCTGTGCGGCCAGCCCGGTGCTGTCCATCGCCTCTACATTAGTCAGCGGAATCACCTACATTTCGTCCGGCAAGAGCCTGACCGACGTGGCCATATCCGGAGCGGTGGACAGCGACTGCGCGACATTGAACATTCTGCGTGGGCAGCCCATGTGCAACACGGCCGCCCTCAACCCCACCAGTGGCCTGGCCAGTGAACTCCACCGCCTGCAACCGGCGGCCGGGCTCGCCGCCGACGGTACGGCCACGCAGGTTGCCAGCCGCCGCACGAACAGCGGCAATCGGCAAATATTCGGCACGGTGCGGACCGTATCCATTGCCCTGCCGGACGATGCCCAGCCGGAGGACCGCCGATCACAGTTCGCGCTGGCCTGGACCTTGAGCGACGTGGTGCGCGGCTGTGACGATATGGCCCGCCTGGCGCTGGAGATGGGCCAGAATGCTGCTGCCGGCCATTTTCTGATCGAAACGACCCGCCTGCGCCCGGCCCATCTGCGCAGCCTGGTCGCGTTGCCCCGCGGCGTCATGAGCCCGCCTATCGAAACGGCGGGTCGCATCCACCTGTTCATGCGCTGCGACTCCCTGCAGGTCGCCAGCAGGTCCTGACCCGCGCTATACGCGGCCCGCGTCACGCCATACACTTCGCGCTGATTCCGCAGGTGATCCAGCGGGCGGGCGGCCCACCATCGGCACGACGTCCTGGCCCGACCACCTGAGTCCGGACAGACGAGATGCGCCGCCCATGTGGGAAATCTTCCAGTCCCTGAGCCTTGCCGTTGACCTGATTGCCCGGCTCGACCGTGAGCTGGTGGGCATTATCCTGCTGTCGCTGCGGGTCAGCCTGTCCGCTGTTCTGATCGCCGCCGCCATCGGGCTTCCGCTGGGCGCGGCGCTGGCCCTGTTCCGCTTTCCCGGCCGACGTATCCTGGTTGTCCTGACCAACGCCCTGATGGGCCTGCCGCCGGTAGTGGTCGGACTGATCGTCTTCCTGTTGCTTTCGCGGTCCGGCCCGCTGGGCGTCCTCGGCCTGCTGTTCACGCCGGCGGCCATGATCATCGCCCAGGTGGTGCTGGTGACGCCGATTATCGCCGCATTGTCGCGGCAAATGCTGGAGAGCGAGTGGGCCGTATATGAGGAGCAGCTGCGCTCGCTCGGCGCCGGCCCGGCGCGCGCCATCCGTACTCTGTTGTGGGACGGCCGCTACGCTTTGCTGACCACTGTCCTGGCCGGCTTTGGCCGGGCCAGCGCGGAGGTCGGGGCGGTCATGATTGTCGGTGGAAACATCGAACAGGTCACCCGGGTGATGACCACGACCATCGCCCTGGAGACCAGCAAGGGTAATCTGCCGCTGGCCCTGGCATTGGGCTTTGTGCTGCTGACCCTGGCCCTTGTGGTCAATGGCGCCGCGGCGGCCATGGGCAGCGCCCTGGCGCCCAAGCGGCCATGACCGACAGCGCCGTCACAACCCCGGGCGCGGCCGCAGACGTGGAGCTATATCCCCATTTGCAGCGCACCGTCAGCCAAATCCTACCACTGTCACTTGAGGCGGTGTCCTATGTGGTTGCCGGCCAGCCCCTTCTGCAGGACATCACCATGACCCTGGACGGGGGCCCGAGAACCCTGCTGTTAGGCCCCAATGGCGCCGGGAAGAGCCTGTTGCTGCGCATCTGCCACGGTCTTCTGGCGCCGACCGGCGGCGCGGTCCGGTGGCGCGGAGCGAAAGGCGCCAACCCGGCACCGCACCAGGCCATGGTCTTTCAGCGGCCGGTCATGCTGCGGCGTTCCGCCATGGCCAACATCACCTATGCCCTGGCTTTGAAAGGAATCGCCCGCAGCGAGCGCATCGCCCGGGCGACTCTTGCCTTGCGCGCAACCGGTCTCAGCGATATTGCGGCGCGGCCGGCGCTGGTCCTGTCGGTCGGCGAACAGCAACGGCTCGCGCTGGCGCGCGCCTGGGCGACGCGACCGGACGTGCTGTTCCTCGACGAACCTACGGCCAGTCTTGACCCGGCGGCGACGCGCGCCGTGGAGTCCATCATTCAAGCCATCCACGCCGCCGGCACAAAGATCGTCATGACCACTCACGACCTCGGCCAGGCACGGCGCCTGGGCGACGAAATCGTCTTTCTGCATCGCGGGCATGTGCGGGAACGGACACCGGCGCAGCAGTTCTTCAAGGCGCCTGAAAGCGTGGAGGCGCAGGCCTTCATCGATGGAAGTCTCACATGGTAGGGGCGGCGGTCGGACGGTTTCTCGCGAGCCTGCTCGCGATTCTAGTGATTGCCCTGGTCCTGCCTGGCCCGGCCGCCGGTCAAACGGAACGACTACGCCTGATCGCCACGACAACGCTTGAAAGTTCCGGCTTTCTCAACGCCATCGTGCCCCAGTTTGAGGCGGCTACCGGTTTGCGCGTGGAGACGATTATCGTTGGCACGGGACAAGCACACGATCTGGCGCGCCGCGGTGAAGGCGATGTTGTGTTGACCCACGATCCGGCAGGCGAACGCGCCCTGGTGGCGGAAGGTGTGGTTAGTGAACGGCGGCCGGTGATGACCAATCATTTTGTCATTGCCGGCCCGGCCGATGACCCAGCCGGTATCCGCAGCGTAAGGCGAGCCGAAGACGCCTTTGCCCGCATTGCCACCAGCCAGGCCGGTTTTATCTCGCGCGGCGACGACAGCGGAACCCACAGGGTCGAGCAGCGCATCTGGCAAGCCGCCGGCCTGGAGCCGGAGTCCCTGTCACGACGGTGGTATCGGCCGGTCGGCCAGGGCGCCGGCGCCGCCCTGAGAATTGCCGCTCAGCTTGGCGCCTATGTCCTGGTCGATTCGGCGACGCTGGCGGCGCAGGCCACCGATGGACTGGATCTGCTGCTGGAGCCGGAGCCACAGTGGTCCAATGCCTATGCGGTCATGATGGTCAGTGCGGAACGCCACCCCGCCGTCAATCAGGCAGCGGCAGAAGCGCTGATCGACTGGCTGACCGGCCCGGCCGGCCAGGCTGCAATCAGCACATTCCGCATTGGCGGCGCGGCCGCCTTCAGCCCGGCCGCAGATGGCGGCTGAGGCACGGGCCCCGCGGCATGCGCGGCCGCGTGCGGTCCCGCGCGGGCGTGGTCGAGAGCTGACCGGTGTGATAGCCTGAAAAGCGTCCTATCCGGTTGGTTTTGCCGACGGCAGTCCCATATGAATGGGGACGAGGCGCGAAGAACCACCGGGCCTCGGGCGAATAACACCGGCTCCTGACGGAGCGGCGAAGCGAGAGAATGGAGACTATGCCCCAGGACACCCGGCCGGACCGACTGACGCCCGCAGGCCCGCAGACTTTCCGCGCACAGCAATCGGCGCCGCTGGTGGACCCGTTTCAGCGCGCCATTACCTATCTGCGCGTGTCGGTCACCGATCGATGCGATTTCCGCTGCGTCTATTGCATGGCGGAGGACATGGCCTTCCTGCCGAAGAAGGATGTGCTGAGTCTCGAAGAACTGGACAGGATCGCCAGCGCCTTTGTTGCCCTGGGCGTACGCAAGCTGCGGCTGACCGGCGGCGAGCCTCTGGTCCGGCGCGATGTCATGAGCCTGTTCCGCAGTCTGAGCCGCCACCTGGAGTGCGGCGCGCTGGACGAGCTGACGCTGACCACCAATGGCAGCCAGCTTGCGCGCTTCGCCGAAGAGCTGGCCCATATCGGCGTACGCCGGATCAATGTGTCTTTGGATACGCTGGACCCGGACGTTTTCGTCAAGCTGACGCGGTGGGGGAAGTTCGACAAGGTGATGGCGGGCATCGAAGCCGCAAAGAAGGCCGGACTGCAGGTCAAGCTCAACGCGGTTGCGCTGAAGGGCGTCAATGATCACGAGTTTGATCGTTTGATCGCCTGGTGCGGCGACCAGGGATTCGATCTGACGCTGATTGAAGTCATGCCGCTGGGCGACATTGGCGAACAACGGGTCGATCAGTACCTGCCGCTGTCCCTCGTCCGCAGCGATCTGGAAACGCGGTGGACCCTGGACGACAGCGACTATCGTTCCGGCGGTCCGGCGCGCTATGTCACCGTGCGCGAGACAGGCCAGCGCCTTGGATTCATTACGCCCCTGACTCACAATTTCTGCGAATCGTGCAATCGGGTGCGCCTGACCTGCACGGGCCAACTGTATATGTGCCTTGGCCAGGAAGATTCCGCGGACTTGCGGTCCGTCGTTCGCCGCAGTGAATCCGATACTCCCCTGCAGGAGGCAGTCCGCGCGGCCATCGCGCGCAAGCCAAAAGGGCACGATTTCATTATCGACCGGCGGCACGACCGGCCCGCGGTCGGCCGCCATATGAGCATGACCGGCGGCTAGGCCGGTGTGCGGTGCGGCGATCTGACACGACGGCAATGTCCTATGCCACGGCGCCGCTCCGCAGTGCCACCCCCATGGCCCGCCGTCCCTGGCGGATCGGCCTTGCCCTGTCGCTGGTCGGCCACCTGACTCTCACCTCAACCATCGCTTTCGGGTTGCCGGGTTTCACGCTGTTGCTGGACCGCGGTCGCGTCGGCTCCGGCTTTGCCAATGTGCTTCTGTTCAGCGAAGACAAGGATGTTTCCGCGCCAACCAGCTTCAATGCAGTCGGGCTGGAAGCCATTACCGGCGATACCGAGGGCAATGACGAGGAGCAGCGTGAAACCCGCTTTGGCCGCGCCCTGACCCAGCTCGGTGAGCCGCAGCCCGGCCGCAGCAATGTAGAGGGACGCACACTCGCCCCCAACAGTGCAGAGACTGTTGAGAGCGAAGAGATAGACCCCTCGCCCCGTGCGCAGCCCGAGTTTCGGGAGATCGTCATGTTCGTCTCCGTGGCGGAGCCGTTCGACCGCATTGAGACGGGGCAGAGCAGCGCTGCAAGCGGGCTGCCGGAGGGCGCATCTGAGGGAGACGCCCGGAACACGGGCGGCGGCACCAACGACGCGACCGCCACCGACGCCGCGGGCCGCCCCTTGCCGGACTCTCTGGCGGCGGCGGTCCCGGCAGACCAGATCGCAACTCCGCCTGAGGGAGAGGCGCAGGATTCCGCGCTGCCGACGCTTCCGGTGGCGACGGCAAGCACGGTTCTGCCATCGCCGGACAACCAGCCTCTCGCCGAGAGCCCGGGGCGGTCAGCCGTCGGCGCAGATGAGTCGGGGACCGCATCGCAGGCCGTCACCGCCGGGCCTCTCCAGGCGCCAGCGACGGAACAGAGTGCGGCCCTCAGCCAGGACAGCAATGATCCGGCGACGCGGAGCCCCGAACCCCACACTGACCTGACCGCCAGCGTTTTTCAGCCCGGATTCCTGCCGCTGGCGCCAACAACCGGCAACACCAGTCGCGAGAGGGATGCCGGCCAGCCCCTGACCCAGGTGCCGGCGGTGGCCGGCGTTGCCGAGCAACCGGTCGAGTCAGCGCTGGATCGGGCACAGATTCCGGACCCACAGACGGGGACAAGCGTCGCCCGCCTGCTGCCAAGAGCCGACCGTGACCTGTCCGGTTCGATCATCACCGCCCAATCAGCGGACATTGCCACAAGCCCGGCAACGGAGGGCGGCGGCAGCAACACCCTGGCGCCGGACGCCCTGAGCACCGGACCGGCGACGCCGGCGCCGGCCGGCGACGTTCTTGCCCGCCTCCTGGCGCCACCGGTTCAGTTGACCAGCGCGGATGCGGATCCGAACCAGACCCAGGCCGGATGGCAACCGCCGGACGTGCGGCTGGCCAGAATCGGACTGCAGCTTGCAGAGATCGCCGAGGACCAGGAACAACGCTTGCGCACCCTGGCCGAACGCAGCGCGGTTGCCGACCGTGAGGCAGCCGCGCAATCAATCCAGCGGCTGCGCCGGCTGGCCGATCAGGGCTTCGCCCACGCGCAATACGCGCTGGCCGAACGGTACCTGCTGGGGGGCGACGTCGAACAGGACATTGACGAGGCCCGTCGCCTGCTGCGCGACGCCAGCCGACAGGACTTTGCCCCGGCGCAGGAGTTGCTGGCGACCCTGTCAGCCAGCGGAGTCGGCAAGCCACGCGACCTTGGTGAAGCCGTCGCCCTGCTGGATCAGGCGGCGGCCAATGGCAGCGATACCGCACGCCAGTTGCGGCAGGAACTGGAGCCATTCCTGTCTCCGGAGGACATCCTGCGCGCAGCGGTGATCAGGCAGGAGTTCAAGCCCGACCTGTCCAACCAGAGACGGCCCCGCTACATCGGCAATGAGGGAACTTCTCTCACCGCCGATCTGAACACCGCAGCCATCGCCGGCGATATAGGCTCCATCGCCACGGCCCTGTCACAGGGCGCCGACCCGGACGGCAAGGACACCTCCGGCCGCACCGCCATGATCAACGCCGCATGGCGCGGCCGGGTCGAGGCCATCAACGCCCTGCTCGACGCCGGCGCTTCGCTGACGGTTGCCGACCCTGACGGGCGGACCCCGCTGATGTGGGCATCATCAAATGGCCATGCCACTGTGGTTGATGCACTGGTTGACGCCAATGTGCCCGTGGATCAGGCCGACGCGGAGGGCGTCACCGCGCTGATGCGCGCGGCATGGAATGGCAATCCCGACATTGTCCGCGAACTGGTCCGCGCCGGTGCAAACCCGACACGGCGGGACGCTGAAGGCAATTCGGTGCTGGATTATGCACGACGGAACGGCAATCAGCAGGTACTGGCAGTCCTGACCGGTACTGGCGGTTAGCGGCACCGGCTGTCATTGGCGGAGCCCGGGTCTATACTCCGGCAACGGGCGCCATGCCGGCGCCGACTCCAGGCCGGACGGCGCAGGACAGCCCGATGAAGCTATCATTCGTTTCCTCAGATGCGCCCGACGCCCTGGCCGCCTGCAACCGGCTGAAGCAGCGCTATGGTGACCTGTCACCGGCCAGCGCCGATGTCATCGTCGCTCTGGGCGGCGATGGCTTCATGCTGGAAACGCTGCATCGCTACCTCAAACGGAAGAAGCCGATCTATGGCATGAACCGAGGCTCAGTCGGCTTCCTGATGAACAAGTATCGGGAGTCCGGCCTGCCCCGGCGCGTTGCCACCGCGGTCGAGCTGGACCTGCATCCGCTACACATGCGCGCCCATCAGGCCAATGGCCGGGTACGCGAGGCGCTGGCCATCAACGATGTTTCGATGCTGCGCCAGACCCGGCAGACGGCGCATCTGCGCATGAGCGTCGACGATGTGGAGCGACTGGAGCGTCTGGTGTGTGATGGTATTCTGGTCGCCACCCCGGCCGGCAGCACCGCCTATAATCTGTCAGTCTATGGTCCCATCCTGCCGCTGACTGCCGATGTGCTGGCGGTAACACCGATCAGCGCCTTTCGCCCGCGCCGGTGGCGAGGCGCCATTTTGCCGTCCCATGCGACCATCGCCATTGACGTCCTCGAAGCCGAGTTCCGTCCGGTCAGCGCGGTTGCCGACCATGTAGAGGTGCGCAACGTCACCCGCGTGGAAGTGCGTTCCGCACCGGAAGTCACGGTTCGTCTGTTGTTTGATCCCGAGCACGATCTGGAAGAGCGCATCGTCAAGGAGCAGTTCGAAACCTGATGGCGGTGGACCCGGACATGTCCGCCAGCGCCGTCCGTCAGCGCCGCCTGGCGGTGGCCAACAGCGCCATAGGGGCCGCGTTTGCCTGGCCGCGCTTCATAGCCACGCTTGCGGTCGGCGCCGCCGGCGGCTGGCTGGCATGGCAGGCGGATCTGCCGCTGGCCTGGATGCTGGGCGCCATGGTGGCAACCACCGGACTGACCCTGGCCGGCGTGCCGCTGGTCATGCACGGGCGGCTGCGCGCGATCATGATTGCGGTCATCGGCGTCATGCTGGGCAGCGCCTTTACGCCGGACCTGCTGAGCCGGGCCGGCGAGTGGGCCGTCTCCATAGGGATTCTGGCTGCTTTCATGTCCGTTTCCACATTCAGCCTCATGCTGTTCCTGCACAAGGTGGCAGGCTATGACCCGGCTACCGCCTATTTCTCCGCCGCCCCTGGCGGGCTGGTGGAGATGATAACCGTCGGCAGCGTCATGGGCGGGGACGACCGGATCATCGCCCTGACCCATGCGGTACGCCTGCTTATCGTCGTTCTGGCCATACCGTTCTTCTTTCGCTGGCTGCACGGCATCGGCAGCGGCGGGCCGCCCGGCGGCGGCGACCCCCTGCTGACCATGGCCGGGGCCGACATTGCCGTGCTGGTGGCGGCGGCGGTCCTTGGATTGCCGCTGGGCCGCCTGCTGCGCCTGCCGGCCTACCAGTTTCTGGGGCCCTTGTTCCTGAGCGCGGCGGCCCATCTGGGCGGCCTTACCGACTCAACACCACCACCGGAGCTGGTCGGCGTGGCGCAGGTGGTGATCGGCTGCGGTATCGGTGTCCGCTTCGCCGGCGTCAAACTGCGTGAGATGGCGCGCCCCATCGCCTTTGCCGCAGCGTCCAATCTGATGATGGTGCTTTTGGCCGGTGTGTTCGCCCTGTTGGCGCTGGTGATCGGCAGCGGCCAGTTCGGCGCCCTGCTGCTTGCCTATTCGCCGGGCGGACTGGCGGAAATGAGCCTGATTGCTCTCGCCATACAGGCGGATGTGGCGTTCGTCTCCACCCACCACATCGTCCGCATTCTGCTGGTGGTGAGCCTGGCGCCCATGGCCTTCATGGCGCTGCGACGCATGATGATGGGGCGGTCCTGAACCGCCAATTCATGCCAGAACCCGTTCAGGCGGCCTGTTCCAGACCAGCCGACCATTGGCCGGTCGCCGCCAGCGCGTTCATGCGTGAGCGATGCAGCAGCGCCTTCTGCGCGGCCGCCACATTGCCGGGCTTGCCAGCCCAGATCTTCAACGGCTGGGCCTGGAGCGCCCGGCCATAGGAGAAGCTGAGCGTCCACGGCAGATTCGGCGAGCTCCGGTTCATGGCGTCGAGATGAGCGGTTGCCGCCGCGTCGCTCTGGCCGCCCGAGAGAAAGGCGATTCCCGGCACGGCCGCCGGAACTGCCCGCAGGAAACAGCGCACGGTGGCTGCCGCCACTTCGTCCACCGGCGCCTGACGCCGGTTCTTCTCGCCGGAGACCACCATGTTGGTCTTGAGGATCAGACCCTCCAGAGAGACGTTCTGATCGGCCAGGGCGGCGAACAGGCGACGCAGCACGGTCTCGGTTACAGCCTCGCAGCGCTCTATGGAATGGTCGCCGTTCATCAGAACCTCCGGCTCCACCATCGGCACGATGCCGGCCTCCTGACACAGCGCCGCATAGCGGGCCAGCGCATGCACATTGGCTGAAATGCACCCGTCGCTGGGCAGCGTGTCATTGACCTCCAGTGCCGCACGCCATTTGGCGAAGCGCGCGCCCAGGCGGTGATAGTCCGCCAGACGCTGGCGCAGGCCATCCAGTCCCTCGGCCACTTTCTCTCCGGGGAAGCCGGCCAGGGGATGCATGCCGGTATCAACCTTGATGCCGGGAATGACGCCGGCGGCCTGCAGAATGGAGACGAAGGTGCGGCCATCGCTTGCCGACTGGCGCAGGGTTTCATCGTAGAGAATGACGCCGCTGATATACTGTCCCAGGTCCGGGGCCGTAAGCAGGACCTGGCGATAGTCACGCCGGGACTCTTCTGTGGACTCGACGCCAATGGACGCCAGACGCTGGCCGATGGTGCCGGTGCTTTCATCAGCCGCCAGAATGCCGCGACCGGGCGCAACCATAGCTTGTGCCGTGTGTTCCAGTGATCCAGCCGCCATGACGATGCCTCCGCCCAAGTGTTGCCGCATGAGCGGCAATCTACCCCAGCCATGCGGAGGATTCACCGCCCCACACGGTCAATTTCGGGGCTCGCCATGGCGGGGCCGGGCGGGCCGGCTATAGTCCGCGCAAATTCACACTGTCGAGGGTGTCCCATGACACCACCGCACAACGTCGGGCCCGGCGGGCCTGGCCGAAAATACGCCGCGCGGCTGGTCGTGGCGCTGATCGCCGGCGGCCTGTGGCTGGCCGCGCCTGGCCACCCAGCGGCGGCCCTGGACCGCAACGGCCAGTACGTCCCGCTGGGCCTTGGCGAAGCCACCTGCGCCACATGGAGTGCCGCCCGCCAGCAAGGCCAGGACATTGACCTGCGCGCCTGGCTGGACGGCTATCTGACCGCCTATAACCGCTTTGTTTATCCGGGCACGGACGTTGCCGCCGGCCGGGACATGGCAGACCTGCTGGCCTGGCTGGACGACACCTGCGGCGCGCAGCCGGACCTGCCGTTCAGCGCGGCGGTCGACCGGCTGGTCATCGTCCTGCACCACGGGCAGTAGCGGGCCTGCCGGCAACCCCGGCGATCCTGGCATTCAATGAAATGGTGCGGGCGGGGGGACTCGAACCCCCACGCCATTAGGCCCGGGATTTTAAGTCCCGTGCGTCTACCGGTTCCGCCACGCCCGCAGAGGCCGCCTGGGGCGACCGATAATCTAGTGCGGTAATCGCCGCCGCGCAGTGCGGCGTCCGGACCAAAGCATGGACCTGGGTGCGGTCATGATGTCTTCGCCCCGTCGATCACTCCCTCGATCACGGGGGTTTCGCCCTGGCTGCGCACATAGTCGGCCATTTCGCCGGCCGCCACGTCCAGACGCGCCGCATCAACACCGCGGATAACGATACTGACCCCCACCCGGCCCTGACGAAAGAACGGATAACTGCCAACCTCCAGGTCGCCATAGCGATCCTGCAGGTCGCCGACGAAGCGAGCCAGCGCCCCCTCCGCCAGCGGGCTGGAGATGGTGCGGCTCTGCATCGGCTCGCCGCCCACCAGCTCATGACGGAAACCGGCGAACATGGCCTGCATGATTGCCGGTACACCGGCCATGACGAAGACATTGTCCATACGAAAGCCGGGGGCCCGGCTGATGGGATTGTCGATCAGGGTAGCGCCGCGCGGAATGGTCGCCATGCGCAGCCGCGCCTCGTTGACGCCGCCATCGCCATAGTGGACCTGCAGCCGGCGCGCCGCCTCTTCATGGAGTTCCCATGGCACATCGAAGGCCTTGGCTACGGACGGCGCGGTGATGTCATCGTGAGTCGGGCCGATGCCGCCGGTAGTGAAGACATAGGTAAAGTGCCGGCGCACTTCATTGATGGTATCAATGATGGTCTGCTCAATATCGGGAATGATGCGGACCTGGCGCAGGCGAACGCCAAGCGCATTCAGTTGCTCCGCCAGCCACGGCATGTTGGCGTCCTTGGTCCGGCCGGACAGGATCTCATTGCCGATAATGACAATGCAGGCCGTGCTCTCCCGGCCGTCCCCGACGTCGCTCATTGAGACCCCTCAAGCCCATGGTCCACCGGCCATGACCTGCCAGGCGGTAGGCAGCCAGTTTACACGCTGCGCCGCCGGGTGGCACCTGTCGGGGACGTGAGGCCGGGGTGTGGGAGCCTGGGTGTGGGGGCCGCCTTGCCACCGGCTCGCCAGACAGGCCACCCTGCCCGCCATGCGATGGTCCAAACCCCTCGTCCAGGCCCGTCTGGTGCGGCGTTACAAGCGCTTTCTGGCGGATGCCGAACTGACGTCCGGCGAAACGGTGACCGCCCACTGCGCCAATCCCGGCGCCATGACCGGTCTGGCGGAACCCGGCAGCGAGATCTGGCTGGCGCCGGCCGCTTCGCCCAAACGGCGTCTCGACTGGAGCTGGGAGCTGGTCCGAGTGGCGCCGGGACCGCGTGGCCTGGTGGGCATCAACACCAGCCGGCCCAACCTCCTGGTGGAGGAAGCCATTGCCGGCGGACACCTCGAACCCTTGACGGGCTATGACCATAGGCAACGGGAAGTACGGTATGGCCGCAATTCGCGAATCGACTTCCTTTTGAGCAACGATGACCGGCCGCCCTGCTATGTGGAGGTGAAGAACGTTCATCTGCGGCGCGACGGCGTTGGAGGGATGGGACTGGCCGAGTTTCCGGATTCAGTCACAGCCCGCGGCGCCAAGCACCTGGATGAACTGGCCGATGTGGCCCGCGCCGGCGGCCGGGCGGTCATGCTGTATGTGATACAGAGGGCCGACTGCGGCCAGTTTGCCCTGGCCACCGACATCGACCCGACCTATAGCGCGGCCTTCACCGCGGCGCGTCGGGCCGGCGTGGAGGCCTATGCCTGGGCCTGCAAAATCAATCTGAAGGAAGTGCGCATGGACGGCCCCATCGCCCTCGCGCTATGACTGCACCATGAGCAGCTACGGCGAAGAGATGGCCGAGACCGCCGCCAGGGCCGATACGGTGCCGATTCACGGGCCCGAGGCCTTCGCCGCCATGCGTCGGGCCGGGCGACTGGCTGCCGAAACCCTTGATTTCGTTGCGCCCCATGTGCAGCCAGGCGTATCCACCGGCGAGCTGGACCGGCTGTGCGCCGGATTTATCAGCGACCATGGCGCCATTGCCGCGCCCCTTAATTATCGCGGCTTTCCCAAGTCCATATGCACGTCGGTCAATCATGTGGTCTGCCACGGCATCCCCGATGATACCAAGCGTCTGACCAACGGCGACATCCTTAACATCGATGTGACGGTCATCGTCGATGGTTGGCACGGCGATACCAGCCGCATGTATTACGCCGGCGACGTCGGCGTGAAGGCGCGGCGCCTGGTGGCGACGACCTATGACGCCATGATGGCCGGCATTGCCGAGGTGCGACCGGGCGCGACACTGGGCGATATCGGACACGCCATCCAGTCCCTGGCGGAGGGACAACGAATGTCTGTTGTCAGGGATTTCTGCGGCCACGGCATTGGCAAGGTGTTTCACGACGCGCCAAGCATCCTGCACTATGGCGAGCCCGGCGCCGGAATGGCCTTGCAGCCGGGCATGTTCTTCACCATCGAGCCGATGATCAATGCCGGCACCTGGCAGGTGAAAGTACTCAACGACGGCTGGACGGCCGTTACCCGCGACCGGGCGCTGTCTGCCCAGTTCGAGCATACCCTTGGGGTCACCGAAGACGGGTACGAGGTTTTTACCCTGTCCCCCAAAGAATGGCATCAGCCGCCCTACCCGGCCCCGGATGCATGAGCGAACGCGTCTGAGAAGCGGACGATGTCTGAGGACGACGGAACACAGGGCCACCGCCAGCGACTGCGGGCGCGCTTTGTAAACGGCGGCGAACGTAGTGTCGCTGACTATGAGTTGTTGGAAATGGTGCTGTTCAACGCCATCCCCCGGCGCGATACCAAAGCGATTGCCAAGGCGCTTCTGGACCAGTTCAAGAGCCTGAGCGGCGTTCTGACCGCGCCACCGGAGCGGCTGTCGCGGGTGGCCGGCGTAGGTGACGCGGCGATTGCCGCCATCAAGGTGGTGGAGAGCGCCGCCCACCGCCTGGCGCGGGAAGAAATGCAGCAGGGAACCGTGCTGTCCAACTGGCAGTCCCTGATCAAGTATCTGCGGGCCAGCATGGCGCACCTTAAGCGCGAGCAGTTTCGCATCCTCTACCTGGACAGCCGCAACGCGGTTATCGCCGACGAGGTGCAGAACGAAGGCACGCTTGATCACACATCCGTCTACCCCCGCGAGGTTGTAGCCAGAGCGCTCGACTTCGGCGCCGCGTCGATCATCATGGCGCACAATCACCCGTCTGGTGATCCGACACCATCGCGGGCCGATATTGCCATGACCAGGCAGGTGCAGACGGCCGCCCAGTCCCTGGGGATTACGCTGCACGATCATCTGATTGTCGGCCGCGCCGGTCACGCCAGTTTCCGCCAGCTAGGTCTGCTATAGCCGGCAACCGGCAGCACCCTGCGGCGCTTTGGCACACACCTCGCCACGCAACAAGACTGCCGGCATTAGTTTGCTCTTAATTTCTAAAGCTTACCGAATTGTGTCCTGGACCAACCCCGTGGCAGGACACCATGCGCAGCACAGACCTTCTCGACCGGCCGGACACCAATATCACGACGCGT
This sequence comes from Alphaproteobacteria bacterium, assembly GCA_040218575.1. Classification (NCBI taxonomy): domain Bacteria; kingdom Pseudomonadati; phylum Pseudomonadota; class Alphaproteobacteria; species Alphaproteobacteria bacterium. The sequence continues at coordinate 330,670 of JAVJRE010000002.1, forward strand.
CGCGGTAAGGCTGCCCGCAAGCTGGCCACCAGCATCACACCGACACAGACCCGAGCGGTTCTTTGCGGACAACGACGTCATCGTCAGCAAAACCAATCTCAAAAGTGAAATCACCTATGTGAACCGGGTCTTCATGGCCATCTCGGGATTTACTGAGCCAGAGCTTCTCGGCCAGCCACACAGCATGATCCGCCATCCGGACATGCCGCGCGCCGTGTTCAAGCTGTTGTGGGACCGCCTGGGCGCAGGCCATGAAATTTTCGCCTATGTCAAGAACATGACCAAGAGCGGTGACTACTACTGGGTTCACGCTCACGTCACCCAGTCCATCTCCACCGCCATCGAGCAGCAAGGTGCAGCAGGCGGCAACCGGGACGCAGGATGCAGCGCGCAATGTGACCGAGATGCAGCAGGCGGCCTCGGAAACCGGCGCCATTTCCAGCCAAGTGCGAGACGCATCCGGCCAGTTGTCGAAGGAGGCCGAACAGCTTCGCAATCAGATCGAGTCGTTCATCAGCGACATCACCGGCAAGTCGCCGACCTGACGACAAGACTTGCCAGCGAAAACAGCGGCCCCGGCGTGCATGCCGGGGCCGTTTTCGTTAGTCTGGCGGTGACCACCACTGGACACAAGGGCGACGGCGACCGACCTTGCCGCATGTTCTCACCAAGGCCGGCCGGATGATCGTTCTGCGCGTGTTTCTGCCCTTCGCGGCAGGCTATTTTCTGAGCTACCTGTTCCGCACGGTCAACGCCGTGGCAGCGCCCCATATCATGGCCGATTTAGGTCTGGGGCCGGGCCTGATCGGCCTGCTGACCGGCGCCTATTTCCTGGCATTCGCGGCAGCCCAGTTGCCGCTTGGTTATGCGCTCGACCGCTTCGGACCGCGCCGCAGCGAGGCGACCCTGCTAACCGTGGCGGCCGGCGGCAGCCTGCTGTTCGCCATGGCCGACAGTGTGACGGGACTAGTCATCGGCCGCGCCCTGATCGGCCTCGGCGTCTCGGCGTGCCTGATGGCGTCGCTCAAGATATTCGCCCTGTGGTACCCGCGTGAGCGCCTGCCGCTAATCAACGGCATGGTGCTGGCAACTGGCGGACTCGGCGCCCTGGCCGCCACCACCCCGGTGGAAGTGGCGCTGGGACTGACCGACTGGCGCGGCGTGTTCGTCTGGCTGGCGGCCCTGACCCTGGCAGCGGCAGCGGCGATCATCGGCGTCGTACCGGAGAAAGCGCGGACCGGCCCGGGCGGCTCGCCGCCGGCGGGGCTGGACGGCCTGCGGCGGGTGGTCGGTGACCCCCGGTTCTGGCGAATCGCCCCGGTCACCGCCATGGTGCAGGCCGCCTATCTGGCGATCCAGGGTCTGTGGGCCGGCGCCTGGCTGCGCACGGTAGCGGGACACGACGCCCTGAGTGCGGCCAACCACCTTCTGGTCATGGCGGTCGCCATGGTCGCCGGCTATCTGGCCCTGGGCGCGCTGTCCACCCACCTGACCCGGCGGGGCTACGCGACGCTTCACGTAGCGGCCGGCGGCATGTTGATCTTTCTGCTTGTCCAGGTTGGTCTGGTTCTGCAACTGACCTGGCTGTCGTGGCCGCTGATCATTCTGTTCGGCTTCTTTGGCACGGCCGGCACCCTGAGCTTTGCGGTGCTTGCCGGCATCTTTTCCACCGACATCGTCGGTCGCGCCAATACGACACTCAATCTGCTGATTTTCGTCGGCGCCTTCGCTGTCCAGGCCGGCATGGGCTGGCTGATCGAACACTGGCCCGCCGGCGGCTATCCCGCCGCCTTCGGCATTGTCCTGGTGCTGGAGGTGGCCGGCTTCGCCTGGCTGCTTGTGTCACCGGCCCGTCTGGACGGCAGCACAGAGCCACCTCAATGAGCGTAGTCGGAGCCTTCCCGGTCGAGCACCCGACGGATGGCGGCCAGGTGGAAGAACGCATTTTCACGCTCATAGTCGAGCTGTGATGCAGTGGCTTCGCAGGTTGCCTGATCAAGCTCGCGCAGGGGCTGTCCGGTGGCCGCCGCCAGAACCTGCACCTTGGCCGCCTGCTCAAGGTAGTAGAGGTCATCAAAGCCCTGGGCGATGGTGCGGCCCGCCACCAGAACGCCGTGATTGGCCATGAACAGAATGCGTCTGCCGGCCATGGCGCGGCACAGCCGGTCCCCTTCGTCATTGGCCAGCGCCAGACCGGCATAGGCGTCGTCATGGGCGCATTGACCGTAGAAGCGAAGGGCGTTCTGGCTGGCCATGATCAGACGGCCGCCTTTGACCGAGGCGATGGCGGTGGCGTAGGGCATGTGGGTATGAAACAGCGCCCGCGCTGCCGGCGCGCCCTGGTGCACGCGGGCGTGGATGAACAACGAGGTCAGCTCCACCGTGCTGCCGACGCCGCTTTCAGGCCCGTCAACCACACGCCCCTCGCCGTCACATAACAACAGGCTGGAGGCAGTGATCTCCGACCAATGCCAGCCCCAGCCGTTGATCAGAAACCGGTCGTCAGCCACGGCATAGCTGAAATGGTTGGAAATCCCCTCATTGAGGCCGAGACGATCGGCCCAGCGAAACGTCGCCGCCAGATCGCGCCGGACCTCCTGAATATCCTCCGCCATGGCATGTCCCCGGACAGGTTCCGATCAGACGAAATTAGGGCTCGCGCGGCGGTGTGCCAAGAGGCCCGCAGGGGGCGCACCAGAACAGCAAAATGTGATAGCCTGGCCAGAGGCGACGCAGGTCTCCGCGCCGTCAGGGCCGATCAAGCGAGAGCCGTATGATTCCGCGCTATTCACGACCGGAAATGACTGCCATCTGGGAACCGGAAACGCGGTTCCGCATATGGTTCGAAATCGAGGCCCATGCGGCGGATGCCAATGCCCGGCTGGGCGTCATTCCCGCCGCCGCGGCGCGGACCGTGTGGGAGCGAGGCCAGTGGGAGATCGCGCGGATCGATGAGATCGAGCGCGAGTTGAAACACGACGTTCTGGCGTTCCTGACCAATCTGGCCGAGCATGTGGGACCACAAGCCAGATTTGTCCATCGCGGCATGACGTCATCGGACGTGCTGGATACCGCCTTTGCGGTGCAGCTTACACGGGCCAGCGATTTGTTGATCAGCGACGTGGACGGGCTGCTGGCGGCCCTGCGCAAGCGCGCCGTGGAACACCGCCACACCCCGTGCGTCGGCCGCAGCCACGGTATCCACGCGGAGCCGACGACCTTCGGCCTGAAACTGCTTGGCCACTATGCGGAGTTCGTGCGCCATCGCGCGCGGCTGGTAGCGGCGCGGCGGGAAATCGCCACCTGCGCCATATCCGGCGCCGTGGGCACCTACGCCAACATCCATCCGGCGGTGGAAGCAGAGGTTGCCGAGAAACTCGGCCTGGAGCCGGAGCCGGTCTCCACCCAGGTCATTCCGCGTGATCGCCATGCCATGTTTTTTGCCACCCTCGGCGTCGTGGCCAGCGGACTGGAGCGGCTGGCCACAGAAATCCGCCACCTGCAGCGCACGGAAGTGCGCGAGGCCGAGGAATATTTCGCGCCCGGCCAGAAAGGGTCGAGCGCCATGCCACACAAACGCAATCCGGTTCTGAGTGAGAATATCACCGGACTGGCCCGGCTGGTTCGCGGCATGGTGACGCCGGCGCTGGAGAATGTGGCCCTGTGGCACGAGCGGGACATTTCCCACTCCAGCGTCGAGCGGGTGATCGGACCCGACGGCACTATCGCGCTGGACTTCGCCCTGGCCCGCATGGCCGGCGTGGTGGAGCGGCTGTCGATCTATCCCGAGGCCATGCAGGCCAATCTGGATCGTATGCGCGGGCTTGTCTTCTCAGAGCGTGTGCTGCTGGCCTTGACCGATGGCGGCATGGCGCGTGAAGACGCCTATCGCCTGGTGCAGCGCAACGCCATGAAGGTATGGGAAGGCGCCACCGATTTTCAGGCCTGTCTGGCCGCGGATCCGGACGTCAGTGAGATGCTGCCGGCGGCAACCCTGGCCGGCCTTTTCGACGTGACGGGTCATCTGGACCGGATCGATGCGGTTTTCGACCGGGTGCTGGGAGACAGCGCGGGGCCCGAGCAAACCGCCGCCGTGAGGCAGCGGGCCGCAAGCTAAGACAATTCAGGCCTTCTCGCCCTGAATCTGAGCCTTGGCGTCCCCCATCAGACGATCCATCTGGCGCCGCAGCCGACGTTCGTCCATATCGACCGACTGCGCCCGGCAGTCCGCCAGCACCTTGGCCACCACATCGTCATCGCCGGGCTTTTCGAAGTCAGACGACACCACCTCGCGGGCATAGGCCTCAGCCGCATCGCCCTTCATGCCGAATTGCTCCGCCGCCCACAGCCCAAGCAACTTGTTGCGCCGGGCGGTTACGCGAAAACGCAGTTCCTCGTCCCGCTGAAACTGGCGCTCAAAACCTTTTTCCCGGTCGTCGAAATTGCTCATATACCGAAGTTTCCCTGATCATGGTCCATGCCGTGGTCCGCACCGCCAGCCGCGCCAGGGCGCGGTGACAATACGAAACGCAGCCATTGCCGCTTTGTTCCACAAAGCCAATACTATCACAACCAGCCACATAGTCCCGATGGCCCCGATGTCATACCCGCCGTCCCTGGGCCCGTCGCCTTCAGAGGCGAGGCGAGAGACCCGACCACCCCGGATGGCCCGGCCATGTGCACACTGATTCTGCTGCGCCGGCCGGGCCATGACTGGCCGCTGATCGTTGGCGCCAACCGCGACGAGGCCCGCGACCGGCCGTGGCGACCACCGGCCGCGCACTGGCCGGACCGGCCGGGCGTGATTGGTGGTCTGGACCTGGAAGCCGGCGGTTCGTGGCTGGTCCTCTCACCGTCCGGCATTGTAGCGGCGGTGCTCAACGGGCCGCTTAGCCGGGGCCCGGCCGCCGGCTATCGCTCACGCGGCGAGCTGGTGCTGGAGGCCGCGGACGGTGTGTCCGCCACGCAGTCGGCCGAAGCCCTGGCCGATCTGAACGGGGCGGCCTTCCGGCCCTTCAGTCTGGTCGTCGCCGATGACGCGGCGGCATGGCTGGTGCGCAACTTCAGGGCGAGCCACGACAATGGCCAGCCGCAGGAACAGGTGGACGTGACGCGCCTGGCCGATGGTCTGACCATGCTGACCACCAGCGGCATCCCAAACGACATGAGCCATCCGCGGATTCGCGACTATCTGCCCCGGTTTTCCTCGCTTGTCGCGCCTGACCCGCAGGCCGGTGGCGAGGGAAGCTGGAGCGGCTGGGAAACTCTGATGGGCAGCCGTCATTCGGCGGACGGGGCCGGTCCACGCGGCGCCATGAGCCTGGCCGGACCCGGCGACCACGGCACCGTATCCAGCTCGATTATCGCCGTGCCGGCGGCGAGGACGTCAGGCGGCGGATCCCGCCCGGTGTGGCGCTTTGCCGCCGGACCACCCCACCAAACCGCCTATGCGACGGTTGGCCTGGCGGGCCACTTGCCGCCGGATCGCTGACGGGCGGGGGCAACTCCCGCCGGCCAGTGAAGGGTGTTAGGTTGGTCATTGACCCAACAGCCGCCCGCGGCCTCCGGCCACCCAACCGGCCCCGACCGCATTAACCCGGCAGAGATATGGCACGGATTGTCTCCATGGCCCGCAGGCGAAAGATCTACGAAGGCAAGGCCAAGATCCTCTACGAGGGTCCGGAGCCGGGAACCATCGTCCAATACTTCAAGGACGATGCGACCGCCTTCAACAACAAGAAGCGCGGGATCATTACCGGCAAGGGCGTTCTGAACAACCGGATCAGCGAGCACCTGATGACGAAGCTCGGTGAGATCGGCATTCCGACCCACCTGGTGCGCCGGCTCAATATGCGTGAGCAGCTGGTCAAGGAAGTGGAGATCATTCCGGTCGAGGTCATCGTCCGCAACGTCGCCGCCGGCTCTCTCGCCAAGCGCTTCGGCATCGCCGAGGGAACCGCCCTGCCCCGCTCGATCGTTGAATATACCTACAAGTCCGACGAGCTGGATGATCCGATGGTGTCGGAGGAGCACATCACCGCCTTCGGCTGGGCGGCACCGCAGGACATGGATGACATTCTGTCCCTGGTCTTGCGCATCAACGATTTTCTTACCGGCCTGTTCCTTGGCGTCGGGCTGCGCCTGATCGACTTCAAGGTGGAGTTCGGCCGGCTCTATGAGAACGAGGAAGTGCGGGTCGTTCTGGCCGACGAAATCACTCCCGATAGCTGCCGCTTGTGGGATCTGGAAACCAACGAAAAGCTGGACAAGGACCGCTTCCGCCGTGACCTCGGCAAGGTCGAGGAAGCCTATCAGGAGATCGCCCGTCGCTTGGGCATACTGCCTGAAGGCGGGCCGCGGGACATGAAGGGCCCGCAGCGCATGCAATGACCGCCCGATGAAAGCCCGCATCCGTATCATGCCGCGCCGCGGCGTCCTGGACCCGCAGGGCCAGGCTATCGCCAATGCCCTCAAAGCCATGGGGTTCGAGGGCATTGGCGACGTACGCCAGGGCAAGCTGATCGAAGTCGAGATCGCAGCAACTAACGCCGGCGAAGCCAGAGACAGGCTGGACGCCATGTGCGCCCGCCTGCTGGCCAATCCGGTCATCGAGGACTATGAGATCGATCTGTCGCCGGCTGACGGTGACTCCTGACCGTCTTCGCATGACGGGGACGAAGTCCCAGCCGATTGAGGAAGCCCGGCCATGCAGGCATCGGTAATCGTCTTTCCTGGCGCCAACTGCGACCGTGATGTGCAGGTTGCCCTGCGCCAAGCGACCGGCATAGAACCGCACATGGTCTGGCACCGTCAGTCGCACCTGCCGAAGTCGGACCTGGTGGTCGTGCCCGGCGGATTCTCCTATGGCGACTATCTGCGCTGTGGCGCCATGGCGGCGCGATCACCGATCATGCGTGACGTGGTGGAGAATGCCGAACGGGGCGTACCGGTTCTCGGTATCTGCAACGGATTCCAGATTCTGACCGAAGTCGGCCTTCTGCCAGGCGCGCTGATGACCAATGCCGGGCTGAAGTTTGTCTGCCGCGACGTCTGTATTCGTGTGGAAACAACCGACTCGCCGTTCACGACCGGATATAAGGCGGGCCAGATGCTGACGATCCCTGTCGCCCATCACGACGGCTGCTATTTCGCCGATGACGAAACGCTGGACCGGCTGGATGGCGATGGTCGGGTGGCGTTTCGCTATGCCGCCAGTACCGAACCGGGCGTCGAGCCGTATGACGACTGGCGGCGGGCCAATCCTAATGGCTCAGCCCGGGACATTGCCGGAATCCTGAGCCAATCGCGCCGTGTTCTTGGCATGATGCCGCACCCCGAACGAGCGGCGGATCCGCTGCTGGGAGGCCGTGACGGCAGCGCCCTGTTCGCCGCGCTCGCCGGACTGGCCTGAACCGCGCCGGCGGAGCGATCGCTTGTGGGCCTGATTCCTCTCCGCGACTTCAATCCGGTACGGCAAATCCGCCGTAACTATGTGACGCTGGCGATTATCATCGCCAATGTGGCGATTTTCTTTATCGGCGTCAGTGGCGGTGGAGAGTCCTATCAATCCATCGTGGAATCATACGGCCTGGTACCGGCGCACCTGACAGGCGACGGGGCGGCCGGCGCCATACCCGCGTGGGCCACATTGTTCACCAGCATGTTTCTGCACGGCGGCGTGTTTCATCTGCTCGGCAATATGCTGTACCTGCACATCTTCGGCGACAATGTTGAAGATGCGGTCGGCCATTTTCGCATGATCGTCTTCTACGGGCTGTGCGGGTTGGCCGCTGGTCTTGTCCACGTTGTTTCAGAGCCTGGCTCTGCCATCCCCACCATCGGCGCCTCGGGCGCGGTGTCCGGCATGCTGGGCGCCTATCTGATGTTGCATCCGCGTGCGCGAATCCTCGTGGTCGGCCCGTTCTTCATGACCCTCCGGCTGCCGGCTTTTGCGGTTCTGGGCCTGTGGATCGTCGTCCAGGTGGCGTCAGCGGCAGCCGTTTCAACCGGCGGAGTCGATGGCGGAATCGCCTTCTGGGCCCATGTGGGCGGGTTCGCCGCCGGTGCGGTGCTGATCGTGCCATTTCGCCGCCGTGGCGTGGCATTGCTCGACCGCCAGCGCGTGGTCTATGTCGGGCGCGCGGCGGCGTCGATTATTCCCGACAGCGGCCGTGGCCGCCGTCGCAACGACGATGACCGAGGGCCACCCACCAGCCCGCCTACCATCCGCCGCGCCTGAACCGCCGCACCCGCCGGAGCCGGACCTTGGACGAAACCACACGCCCCAATGATCTGATGGGCCTGACGGCCGCCGAATACGACCAGGCCGTCGCGATCATGGGCCGCGCGCCCAATCAGACCGAGCTGGGCATTTTCTCGGTCATGTGGTCTGAGCATTGCTCCTATAAATCATCCAAGAAATGGCTGCGGACTCTGCCGACGCAGGCACCCTGGGTCATCCAGGGGCCTGGCGAGAACGCCGGGGTGATCGATATCGGTAATGGTCAGGCAGCCGTCTTCAAGATCGAGAGCCATAACCACCCGAGTTTCATCGAGCCCTACCAGGGCGCGGCGACCGGTGTGGGCGGGATCCTGCGCGACGTCTTCACCATGGGCGCGCGGCCGGTAGCCAACCTCAATGCCCTGCGGTTCGGCAGTCCGCAGCACGAAAAGACCCGACATCTGGTCAGCGGCGTGGTGGCCGGCATCGGCGGTTACGGTAACTGTATCGGCGTCCCCACGGTCGGCGGCGAGGTCAATTTCCACGCCGCCTATGACGGCAATATCCTGGTCAACGCGATGACCGTTGGCATCGCCGCCAGCGACCGGATTTTCTATGCGGCAGCGGCTGGCGCCGGCCACCCCGTAGTCTATGTGGGCGCGCGGACGGGGCGCGACGGGATTCATGGGGCAACCATGGCCTCGGCCGAGTTCGGCGCCGACTCCGAAGCCAAGCGACCAACCGTACAGGTAGGCGACCCGTTCAAGGAAAAGCTGCTGCTGGAAGCCTGTCTGGAACTGATGGCGACCGACGCCATCATTGCCATTCAGGACATGGGAGCGGCCGGCCTGACATCTTCGTCGGTGGAGATGGCTTCGAAGGGCGGCGTCGGCATCGCCCTTGACCTTGACCAGGTTCCGCTGCGCGAAGACGCCATGTCGGCCTATGAGATCATGCTGTCGGAATCGCAGGAGCGCATGTTGATGGTGCTGCGCCCCGACCGGGAGGATGAAGCGCGGCGCATATTCGAGAAATGGGAGCTGGATTTTTCGGTCATCGGCCAGACCACGGAGACCGGCCGGCTGATCCTGTCGCGGCACGGTGAGATAGCGGCCGATATCCCGGTGCCGCCGCTGGTGGATGCAGCGCCGGAGTATGATCGGCCATGGGAGCCATCGCCCGGCCGGGCCGTCCTGCAGGCCGGTGACCTCTCCAGCGATCTTGGCTGGGGTGACTCGCTGGAGCGTCTGCTGGGCTCGCCTGATCTGTGCTCTCGACGGTGGATCTGGGAGCAGTACGACCACATGGTCATGGCCGATACGGTCGTACGGCCGGGTGGCGACGCGGCAGTGGTGCGGGTCCATGGCTCCGACCGCGCACTGGCCATGACCACCGATTGCACACCACGCTATGTGTTGGCCGATCCTGAGACCGGCGGCAGGCAGGCGGTGGTCGAGGCCTGGCGCAATCTGTGCGCGGTAGGCGCGCGCCCGCTGGCGGTGACCAACAATCTGAACTTCGGCAACCCCGAACGCCCGGTCATCATGGGCCAGCTGGTCCTGGCCGTGCGCGGCATGGGCGAGGCCTGCCGCGCCCTGGATTTCCCCGTGGTCTCGGGCAATGTGTCCCTCTACAACGAGACCGACGGCCGGCCGATCCTGCCGACACCGGTGATCGGCGGTGTCGGCCTGCTTGATGACGTGGAAAAGCGATGCGGTCTGGCTCTGCCCGCCACAGACGATCACCTGATCGTTCTGGGCGAAACCCATGGCTGGCTGGGCGCCTCCTTGTGGCTCCGCGAAATTCTGGGGCGGGAGGACGGCGCGCCGCCGCCGGTGGACCTGGCGGCGGAGCGGCGGGCCGGCGACCTGGTCCGTAGCCTGATTGACCAACGACGTGTCATCGCGTGTCACGATGTAGGTGATGGGGGCCTGATGGTGGCCGTGGCGGAAATGGCTCTGGTCGGCGATTGCGGGGCGAATATCGCCGTGAACACCAGCTTACCGCTTGCTGCGTTCCTCTTTGGCGAAGACCAGGGTCGCTATGTGCTGGCGACCAGCCAGCCAGACCAGGTGCTGGCTGCCGCCCAGATCGCCGACGTCCCGGCGGCGATCATTGGCCGCTGTCGGCCAGAAAGAGGCGAGCAGGCCGCGTTGACAGTAAATGGCGGCGATCCTATATCCCTATCAAGACTTCGCAGGGCCCATGAGACGTGGCTGCCGCGCTACATGATGGGTAATGCACCCGCCTGAGCGCCCGATGACCTTGAAAGTGGATGTGCGACCATGGCGATGAACGCCAGCGAGATTGAAAGCCTGATAAAGGCGGCTCTGCCCGATGCGGTGGTGCGTATCGAAGATCTGCGCGGCGACGGCGATCATTACGCCGCGCACATCGTCTCCGGCGCCTTCAAAGGCAAGAGCCGCGTCCAGCAGCATCAGATGGTCTATCGCGCCCTGAAGGGGCGCATGGGCGGCGAGCTACACGCCCTCGCCCTGCAGACAACTGTTCCCGACGACGCCTGAGCCCACAATCACCGACTCCTGAAGGATGACCATGGCCGACTCTGCCGTAGACGAGCGTATTACAGAGGATATCACCGAGAACCCGGTCGTTCTGTACATGAAGGGAACGCCGGTTTTTCCACAGTGCGGATTCTCCGCCGCCGTCGTGCAGTGTCTGACGACACTGGGTGTCAAGTTCAAGGGCATTGATGTACTTGCCGACGCCAATCTGCGGCAAGGCATCAAGGAGTTCAGTTCCTGGCCGACGATCCCGCAACTCTATGTCAAAGGGGAATTCGTCGGCGGTTGTGACATCGTGCGTGAGATGTATATGAGCGGCGAGTTGCAGCAACTCCTGGCCGAAAAAGGCGTTGCACCCAATACACCCTAGGCGCCCATCGCCACCGACCATCAGGGCCGGTATGTGGTCAGGCTGACAGGTCCGTGGACCGCCATTTAACGCCACGCAGGCCGCTGCATTGAGTGACAGCGCGCGGACGGAGTTGCGCGCCGGCACTATCGCCGCGTTTTCGGCGTTCGGCATCTGGGCGATGATTCCCTTGTATTTCAAGGCGGTCGGGGTGGTCGGGCCCGGCGAGATCCTGGCCCACCGCATCGCCTGGTCCATTGTATTTCTGGCACCATTGCTGCTGCGCCGCGGCCAGATCCGTGAAATGGTCACGACCTTCCGGGTGCCACGCCACTGCCTTTGGCTGGTCATTGGCTCCGTTCTTCTAGGGTTCAACTGGTTCCTGTTCATTTTTGCCGTGGCCACCGACCGAGTCCTCGATTCGAGCCTCGGCTACTTCATTAATCCGCTGGTCTTTGTTCTTCTGGCCCTGGTTGTGCTCGGGGAAAAGCTGAGCAGAGTGCGCTGGACAGCGGTCACCATCGCCGGCCTGGCGGTGGCCAATCTGGTGTGGCAGCACGGCAGTGTTCCATGGCTCGCTCTTGGGCTCGCCGCCTCTTTCGCGCTCTACGGCCTGAGCAAGAAGTTTGTACCCATCAGCAGCCAGGGCGGGCTATTCATCGAATCCCTGTTGATGCTGCCGGCGGCGCTGGCCTATCTGATCTGGCTGGAGATTGTCGGCCGAGGGCACTTCCTGGCCAGCGGATCGAGCCTGACGCTGAACGGCCTGATCATCCTGTCCGGTGTCGTGACGGTGATCCCGCTGGCCATGTTTGCCTTCGGCGCTCGCCGCATCCCGCTGGCGACCATCGGTCTGGCCCAGTACATAACACCCAGCGGTCAGTTCCTGCTGGCGGTCTTTGTCTTTGGAGAGACCTTTGACCGCGCGCGTCTTGTGTCTTTCGGCCTGATCTGGATCGCCCTGGCGCTATACTCCTGGGACCTGCTTGTGCGCCGGGCGCCCGCCAAGGTCACGCCCGCGCACTCTACCTGAAACCAAACGGGGCCACCCGATACTAAAAAAAAGCCCGGCCAAACGGCCGGGCCCTGTATTCAGGCCAAAGTGTATTCAGGCCAAATCCGACCGGCGGGAATCACGCCATCCGAGAGTAGTACTCAATAACCAGATTCGGTTCCATGTGAACCGGATAGGGGATCTCGTCCGGTTGCGGCGCACGAACGAAGGTGCCCTTCATCTGGGTATGGTCCACGTCCATATAGCCCGGCACGTCGCGTTCAGCAGACTGCACCGCCTCCAGGACCAACGGCATTTCACGGCTCTTCTGCTTGACCTCAATAACGTCACCTTCACGGATGCGGAAGGACGGGATGTTGACCCGCTGTCCATTGACCTGGACATGACCGTGATTGACGAACTGCCGGGCGGCGAAGACGGTCGGTACGAACTTCATGCGATAGATGACCGCATCGAGCCGACGTTCCAGCAACTGCAGCATATTCTCGCTGGTGTCGCCACGCAGGCGCGTCGCCTCGAAGTACAGGCGACGAAACTGCTTCTCCGTGAGATTGCCGTAATAGCCTTTGAGCTTCTGCTTGGCACTGAGCTGCACCGCATAGTCCGACGGCTTACGCTGACGCCGGCGGCCATGCATGCCGGGGCCGTATTCCCGTGAATTGACCGGGCTCTTGGCCCGCCCCCACAGGTTTTCGCCGAGGCGGCGATTGATCTTGTACTTGGCGTGCAGTCGCTTGCTCATATGGTCTTCTGGCCAATCAGGTGTGAAAACAGGAGCCGGGTGGCCCCGAACAGGACCACCCGGATCAGGGCGCGGAGTATAGACGGGCGGGACAGCCTGTCAAACCGGTTCTTTGCCGTTTTTTGCAAGGTTTCCGGCGGTCTCCGTGCTACCCCCGCCGGTGGCTGGCCGAACCTGGCGGCGGCCGGACAGGGCCCGAACCACTCCACGCAAGGCATTAACCTCATGGCTGGCCAGCCCGGCGCGAAGCAGCATGGCCCGCAGATTGCGAATCATCGACGGTCGACGATCCGGCGGCCGGAAGTATCCGGCCTCGTCCAGTGCCCCTTCCAGGTGGTCAAACAGCCCCTGAATCTCCTGCCGGCTGGCCGACGGCGGCCCGTCCCCCTGACCGGCCGCCGGTTCCGGCACCGCCGCGGCCTGATACCATTCATAGGCCACGATCATGACGGCCTGGGCCAGATTGAGCGAGCGAAAGGCCGGATTGAGCGGCGCCTCAACCACCACATCGGCCAGAGCCACCGCCTCCGTATCCAGCCCGGCCCGTTCTGGACCGAAGAGTATTGCCGGGCCGGGCCCCTCAGCCGGCGCCCGGCACAGATCAGACGCCGCCTGTCGCGGCGTCATGACCGGCTTGATCAGACCGCGCGGCCGGGCCGTCGTCGCGTAGATACGCCCGCAGTCGGCAATCGCCGCCGGCAGATCGTCAAACAGCCGGGCCCGGTCCAGAATGTGAGCGGCACCGGCGCCCATCGCCTGTGCTTTGGGATTAGGCCAGCCGTCGCGCGGCGTCACCAGACGCAGATCGTCAAGCGCACAGGTCGCCATGGCGCGCGCCGCCGCACCGATATTTTCCCCTAGTTGCGGGGCAACCAGGATGATCACCGGCGGGCGAACCACAGGGTCAGGCACCCTGGTCAGCCAAAGGCGCTACACCACCCTTGAACAGGGCATAAGTGATGGCGTCGTAGAGCGCGTTGTATGAAGCATCGATTACGTTGGTGGACAGGCCGACCGTATTGATTTCGTCACGGGCGCCGTTGGCAACGCTGCCGATCATCACGCGGGTCAATGATCCGGTGCCACGGCTATCCAGGATACGCACTTTAAAGTCGCGTAGTTCAAGCGTTTCCAGAGCCGGGTAAAACGGCACCAGGGCCTTGCGCAAGGCCCCGTCGAGCGCATTTACAGGGCCATTGCCCGACGCCACGGTCAGAACCGTTTCCTCGCCGACCGAAATTGTCGTTGTCGCCTCTGACTCGGTGACCAACTCGCCCCGCGCGTTCCAGCGGCGGTCATCAATGATGCGGAACCGGTGGAGACGGAAGAACTCCGGCGGGCGGTCCAGCATACGACGTGCCAGAAGCTCGAAGCTCGCCTCCGCGCCGTCATAGGTATAACCCAGGAACTCCCGCTGCTTGAGCTCGTCAATCAGGTTGTTCAACCGCGGATGATCCGCAGCAATCTCCATACCGGCCTCGCGCAGCCGCTCCAACACGTTGGAACGGCCAGCCTGATCCGAAACAACGATGTGGCGTGCGTTGCCAACCAGGGTCGGCTCAATATGCTCGTAGGTCCGTGGATCCTTGAGCACGGCCGAAACATGCAGTCCGCCTTTGTGGGCAAAAGCCGACGCCCCGACATATGCCGCCTGATGATCGGGCTGGCGGTTGAGGATTTCATCGAGCAACCGCGAAAGATGGGTCAGTTGCGTCAGATTCTGCCGGTCCAAGCCTGTGCGGTAGCCGGCCTTGAGCATGAGCGATGGCGCCAGGGAAATGAGATTGGCATTGCCGCACCTCTCGCCCAGACCATTGATCGTGCCCTGAACCTGCCGGACGCCGGCGCGCACCGCCGCCAGACTGTTGGCTACGGCGTTCTCAGTGTCGTTGTGGGCGTGGATGCCAAGGTGGCTACCCGGCACCTTTTCCGCCACCGCCGCCACGATGCCCTCCACTTCGGCAGGCAAAGTCCCGCCGTTGGTGTCGCACAGGACAACCCAGCGCGCACCTGCTTCATAGGCCGCCACGGCGCAGGCCAGCGCATAGTCAGGATTGGCCTTGTAGCCGTCAAAGAAATGCTCCGCGTCGAACATGGCTTCCTTGCCGCGGCCGACCGCGTGGGCCACGGAGTCACGGATCATCGCCAGATTCTCCTCACGCGGTATGGCCAGCGCCACGTCCACATGAAAATCCCATGCTTTCCCAACCAGACAGACAACGGGCACATCCGGGTCCAGCACCGCCTGCAGCCCCGGATCATTGTCTGTGCTGCGACCAGGGCGGCGGGTCATGCCGAAGGCGGCGAGCCTGGCGGTGGAAAGCAGTGGTGGTTTGCCGAAAAAGGCATTGTCGGTGGGATTAGCGCCGGGCCAACCACCCTCCACATAGTCAATGCCGAGACGATCCAGCGCGCGGGCCAGATTCACTTTATCCTGCACTGAGAAGTCGACGCCTTGAGTCTGCGCGCCATCACGCAGGGTCGTGTCATAGAGAAAGACATAGTCGTCGTCAGGCAGGGGGCCGGGTTCTGCAGAATCCACCATCACACCTCTCCCGTGCCGGCCCGTCGCCAGCGTGTTTCGCCGTCACTGTCTTCCAACAGCACCCCGTGCTTCAGAAGGCCATCGCGCACCCGGTCAGCGCCGGCAAAGTCACGCGCCAGCCGAAGGTCCCGGCGGCGCGCGATAAGGCGCACGATCTCTGCATCATCGAGTCCGGCCTGTTCCGCCGGCGGGTGCCAGCGGAACCAGGCCTCAGGATCATCCTGCAACAGGCCGAGCAGGTCGGCGGATGCTTTCAGACGACGCGCCGCCGCCTCTCCCGCTGCGTCATCGGCGGCGCGATTTACCGCATGGGCCAGATCATGCAGCAAGCTGAAGGCGAGAGGCGTGTTGAGGTCGTCCTCCAGCGCCGCCTGCACCCGCGGGTCGGCATGTCGGGCCAGCGCAGCCGATGACGGGCCGGTGGCACGGCCGCGCAGGGGCTGATACAGCGCATCCAGCGCGGCGCGCGACTGAGCAAGCGTCTCGGGACCAAAGTCTATGGGCTGGCGGTAATGGGTCGCCAGTATGGCATGGCGAATCGCCTCCGCCGGCGCCGTCGCCAGAAGGTCACGAACGATATCAATATTGCCCAGTGATTTGCTCATCTTTTCGCCCGACGACTGCAGAAAGCCCACGTGCATCCATGTGCGCACAAAAGGCGCCCCGCCGTGCGCGCAGCAGCTCTGGGCGATTTCATTCTCATGGTGCGGGAAGATAAGGTCCTGACCGCCGCCATGAATGTCGATGGTATCGCCCAGATGCGCCTCGATCATGGCCGAGCACTCAAGATGCCAGCCGGGCCGGCCACGCCCCCAGGGACTATCCCAGCCAGGCTGATCAGGCGATGACGGTTTCCAAAGGACAAAGTCGGCAGGGTCACGCTTATACGGCGCCACCTCCACCCGCGCCCCGGCAATCAGCGCGTCACGGTTATGCCCCGATAACCGGCCATAGTCGGACATGGAGGGAACGGCAAACAAAACATGACCGTCGGCCACATAGGCGTGTTTCGTTGCTAGCAAACGCTCAATCATGGCGACCATCTGTGGCAGATGGTCCGTCGCTCTGGGCTCCAGGTCCGGTGGCAGGACGCCGACCGCCGTCATATCCTGGCGGTAAGCGTCGATGGCCTCGCTGGTGATGTCGTCAACCGTCCGGCCCGTACGCTCCGCCCGGGCGATGATCTTGTCATCAATGTCAGTGAAGTTACGGGCGTAGGTCACATGATCGCGCCCATAGATGTGGCGCAACAGGCGGTAGAGTACGTCAAAGACCACCGCCGGCCGGGCATTGCCCACATGGGCCAGGTCATGAACCGTGGGCCCGCAGACATACATCCGCACGTTGGCCGCATCCAGCGGCTCAAACCGCTCCTTGCGTCGGGACAGGGTGTTGTAGAGAGCGAGCGACACCAGTCTCAGGCCCCGGGGTGCCGATTTGACGGCGGGTCTTTCGTTACGACGGACATCAGTCTGATCCTCAATCGAAATCGCAAGCGGACAGCGCAGCCGGCCCCGGCGGCCGGCGCATGCATTTCAGATCAAGGCGAAAGGGATGCGCGGCCGGTCGGGATTATGCACAAATGCCGCAAATACACCGCCGGAAGGCTCCGGCAGCGGTGGTGGTTGCAGCATTGGGCAGGCGATTGTTCATGGCGCCGGTATTGCCTCGGGCTCAGGCCGTTTCCCCAAGCAGACGCCGTCTGGCGCGCTGCGATCCGAGGAAAGATAGTAGCAAGCGAAGCTCCGGTCCATCCTTGCGACCGGTCAATGCCAGACGCAGCGGCCCGTAGAGCGCCCGTCCCTTGCGTCCGCTCTGCTGGCCAATGGCTCTGGTCCAGGCGTCGAACGCCCCGCCATCCAGCGTTTCCGGCAGCAATCCAGCGGCCATCGCCAGATAGTCCGCATCTTCAGGCGAGACTCCCGGGGCCGGCGGCATGACATCACTGACCACCCGCCACCACAGCCGCGCGTCAGCCAGGCGGGAAAGATTGGGGCGGACAGCCAGCCAGAAGGCCTCGCCACCGCTGACGCCCATGCTCTCCAGCCTGGGCCGCGCGTCGGCATAGGGTAGGGCCGACAGAATCTGGCGATTGGCATGGTCCAGGGCAGCGTGGTCCACATGGACCGGCGCACGACTGAACCGGGCGAAGTCGAGAGTCGCCGCCATTTCTGCCGGCCCCATATCCGCAGCCACCGTATCGGCCGTGCCGACCCGGGCCAGCCAGGCCAGAACCGCCCGTGGCTCCAGCCCGTCATCACGCAAGCCAGCCAGCGCCTGTGCGCCGGCACGCTTTGACAGGCGCTGTCCCGCGTCGTCGACAATGAGCGAATGGTGGCCAAACAGCGGGACCGCGGCCTGCAATGCGCCGAACAAGGCGATCTGGACCGGCGTATTCGCCACATGGTCCTCACCGCGAATGACATGGGTGATGGCCAGATCCACATCATCCACAACGCTGGCTAGAATGTAGAGTGGCGTGCCATCCTCGCGCACCACAACCGGATCGCCAATGGCGGCCGGTTCAAAGCTGCAGGGCCCGCGTATCAGATCATCCCAGGCAAGGGCGCCATCACCCAGCTTCAGACGCCAGTGCGGCTGCCGGCCATGGCTCTCCAGGCTGCGGCGCTCATCCGCCGTCAGTCGTAGCGCGGCACGATCATAGACTGGCGGCTGCCCGGATCGCACCAAACTGGCCCGCCGCGCCGCCAGCTCATCCGCTGTTTCGTAGCAGGGATAGAGGTGACCGGATGCTTTCAGCCGTTCAATGGCAGCGGCATAGATCGCCGATCGTTCTGACTGAAGATGGCGGGTATGCCATTCCAGACCAAGCCAACTCAGATCCCGCTCTGCCTTGGCGATGTATGCGGCGTCAACCCTGGCGGTGTCCGTGTCATCAAAGCGCAACAGGAACTCACCGTCCTCACGCCTGGAAAACAGCCAGTTGAGAACCGCCGTACGGGCATTGCCAAGATGCAGCAACCCGGACGGGGCTGGTGCAAAACGCGTTCTGACAGAGCCTGTCATGGCGCAGGAGAAAACGACCGCATGTCAGCCCGGGCCGACAAAGGCATTGGTGATCGGGTAGCGCCGATCCCGGCCAAACGCCCGCGACGTGATCTTGACGCCCGGTGGCGCCTGACGGCGCTTGTATTCCGCCCGCTCCAGCATACGCCACACGCGACGGACCAGGGCCGGATCATGGCCCCGCGCCGCAATGTCGTCGTGGCCGAGGTCTTCCTCGATCAAGCCTCGTAGGATGGCGTCAAGATCGGCATAGGGTGGCAGGCTGTCCTGATCGGTCTGGTCGGGACGCAATTCCGCTGTCGGGGCGCGGGTAATGATGTTGTCCGGAATAACGACTCCCGCCGGGCCCAGCGCACGCGGGGGGTGGTGCCGGTTACGCCAGTTGGCGAGCGCGTAGACGGTGGTTTTGTATATGTCCTTGAGAACCGAAAAGCCGCCGCACATATCCCCATAGAGCGTGGCGTAACCGACACTCATCTCGCTTTTGTTGCCGGTGGTCAGCACCATCGGGCCGAACTTGTTGGACAAAGCCATAAGAATCAGCCCGCGCACACGCGCCTGAATATTCTCCTCCGTCACATCCGGCGGACGATTGCCGAACACCGGCTGGAGGATCGTACCGAACGCGGCCATGGCCGGAGCGATCTCGATAGAATCGTAGCGAATGCCAAGCCGTTCCGCACAATCCGCCGCGTCACGCAGGCTTTCAGCGGATGTATAAGGCGACGGCATCATGACGCAGTGCACCTGCTCCGGCCCCAGCGCGTCCACCGCCACAGCAGCGGAAATAGCGGAATCGATGCCGCCCGACAGGCCGATCAACACGCCAGGAAAGCCGTTCTTGCCCACATAGTCGCGAAGGCCGGTCATCATGGCCTGCCAGATCGCCGACAGGCCCCGATCCTCCGCCGCGATCACCCCCTCGACGCAGGCCAGGCGTCCCTGCCCGTCGCGGGCCCAACGGGTCAACGCCACATGCTCGATCCATGGCACTGACTGCGCGGCCAGAGTGCAGTCGGGATTGAGTGCAAAGGATGCACCGTCAAAGACCAGTTCGTCCTGACCGCCGACCTGATTGACATAGATGAGGCCAAGCCCGGATTCGGTGACCCGTGCCACCGCATGATTGAGACGCTGGTCGGGCTTGTCATGCTCATAGGGTGAACCGTTAGGCACCAGCAGAATCTCGGCCCCCGTCTCCTCCAGACATTCCACTACATCAGGCAGCCACATGTCCTCGCAGGTGAGAACACCCAGCTTGAATCCGCGAAACGGAATTGGCCCCGGCAGCGGCCCCGGCGCAAAGACGCGCTTTTCATCGAAGACACCATAGTTGGGCAAAGCATGCTTGGCCCTTATGGCGCGAATCTCGCCTTCGTCCAGCAACAGGGCCGCGTTGTGCAACGCCTCTGGCCCGCTGACGGCGTTGCCATCGCCATCGCCGACCGACGTGCGCATACGCCAGGGTGCTGAAATCAGCAGTGGCGGCAAATCGGATTTTGTCAGTCGCGCCAATTCTGTCACCGCGTCGATCACGGCGTTCTGGAAGGATGGCTTGAGAACCAGGTCTTCGGGCGGGTAGCCGCAAACCACCAGTTCAGAGAACACCACCAGATCGGCCCCCAGGACGGAGGCCTTGCGCGCGGCGGCGGCGATCCGCTGCACGTTGCCAGCGATATCACCCACCGTCGGGTTGATCTGGGCCATGGCAATGGCGAGACGGTCAGACATTAGTTGAAACCAGCATCACATCAGGCTGTGCGCAAGGGCCCGCGGACAAGCACGGCAGCCGGCCGCGAGCACCGTGACCTTCGCTTTATAAGACGGACTATTCGGCCGCCTGCTGGCTGGCAACCTGACGCTGCCGCTCAGCCTTCAGCGACTCGGCAATCAAAAACGCCAGTTCCAGCGACTGCGACGCATTGAGTCTGGGATCACAGTGTGTGTGATAGCGATCCGCCAGACTCTGCTCTGTGATCTCCTGGGCGCCGCCGATGCATTCCGTCACATCCTGACCGGTCATTTCGAAATGGACTCCGCCGCCGTGGGTGCCCAGCTCGGCATGAACTTCGAAGAAACCGCGCACCTCGGCCAGAATGCTCTCAACCGCGCGGGTCTTGTAGCCGGTGGACGCCTTGATCGTATTGCCGTGCATGGGATCACACGACCATACAACCTTGCGGCCTTCCCGTTCGACGGCGCGCACCAACGGCGGCAGCAGGCTGCGCACCTGGTCGGCGCCCATACGGACAATCAGGGTCAGGCGACCGGCCTCATTGGCCGGGTTCAGCGCATCAATCAGGCGCAACAGGTCATCGGGGGTCTGGCTGGGGCCCGTCTTGAGACCGAGCGGGTTGGCAACGCCCCGGCAGAATTCCACATGGGCGCCATCGATCTGACGGGTACGGTCGCCTATCCAAAGCATATGGGCGGAGCACGCATACCAGTCGCCGGTCAGGCTATCGACCCGGGTCAGAGCCTGCTCGTAGGGCAGGTGCAACGCTTCATGGCTGGTGTAGAACGCGGTTTCGCGGATCTGCGGCACCGTGTCGCCGGTGATGCCACAGGCGGCCATGAACTCCAGGGACTGGGACAAGCGGTCACACAAATCTTCGTAGCGCTGCCCCTGGGCACTGTCACGGACGAAGTCCAGGTTCCAGCGATGCACCTGATGGAGGTCGGCCAGACCACCCTGGGCGAAGGCCCGCAGCAGGTTGAGCGTGGACGCCGCCTGGTTATAGGCGCGCACCAGCCGCTCCGGATCGGGCTGGCGCGCTTCGGCTGTGAAATCGATGCCATTGATGATGTCGCCACGGTAGGACGGCAAGCTGACGCCGGAAATCTCCTCCATGTCGGACG
This sequence comes from Alphaproteobacteria bacterium, assembly GCA_040218575.1. Taxonomy (NCBI): domain Bacteria; kingdom Pseudomonadati; phylum Pseudomonadota; class Alphaproteobacteria; species Alphaproteobacteria bacterium. The sequence goes on from JAVJRE010000002.1 coordinate 351,953, forward strand.
AACGCGGCTTGGCATACTGACCGGCCATGCGGCCGACCTTGACCACTGGACTGGCTGCACCGTAGGTCAGCACCACCGCCATCTGCAGCAGCACCTTGAAGGTATCGCGGATGTTGTTGGCGGAGAACTCAGCAAAGCTCTCGGCGCAATCGCCCCCCTGAAGAAGAAACGACCTGCCTTCGGCAACCGCCGCCAGGGCCGCCTTCAGGTTGCGCGCTTCACCGGCAAAGACCAGCGGCGGAAAGGCGGCCAGACGCGCCTCCGCATCGGCCAACGCCGCCGGGTCCGTGTATACGGGTGCCTGACGGATCGGCTTGTTACGCCAGGTCTTCGGGGTCCAGGTGGTGGCCACGGTGCAAGTCCTGCTTGTCTCGTCGAACGCCATGCCCGGCTGCTATTCAGCCGACAGCAACGCCCGCCCTGCCTGACGATCAAGCAGGTGAGTCGGGGAGTATCCCCGGAATCCGCCCCTCGAGCAAGGCGAATGGGGAGGCGGAATATGGATTGGCGGCGGCCGGACCGTCTATTCCGCCGCCCGGGAGCCGGCCGCGCCAACCCGCCGGGTCGCCTGGCGCAGGGTAACGAACTCCTCCGCCGAGGTCGGATGAATACCCACCGTGTCGTCGAACTGCGCTTTGGTCAGGCCGGCATGAACCGCCACCGCCACTCCCTGCATGATTTCCGCAGCGTCCGCCCCGACCATGTGGGCGCCGATCACCCGGTCGCTGGCGACCTCGACGATCAGCTTGACGAAGCTTTTCTCGTCCCGTCCGGTCAGAGTATGACGCAAGGGTCGGAACTCCGAGGTGAAGATATCCACTTCCCGGCCCTGTGCCACGGCGTCTTCCTCCGTTACGCCAACCGTCGCCAGCGGCGGCTGGCTGAACACGGCAGACGGCACATTGGCGTGGTCAACGGCGCGTTTGCGGGCTCCGAACACCGCATCGGCGAAACGGTGTCCTTCCTGCAAGGCGACCGGTGTCAGATTGATACGGTCGGTCACGTCACCTACCGCATAGATGTGCGGTACGCTGGACCGTGACCATTGATCAACCTTCACAGCGCCGGACGAATCCACGGCGACGCCGGCCGACTCCAAGCCCAGATTGTCAGTGTTGGGACGCCGGCCAGTGGCATACATGACCTTGTCCGCCAGCAGGATGGAGCCGTCCGTCAGCGTGACGCGACAGGTGTCTCCGGGCTGCGATTCGATGCGCGCCACATCAGTGCCACAGCGTAGATCAATTCCCTTCTTGACGATCTCGCGCGCCACAACGTCCCGCGCCTCACGATCAAAACCCCGAAGGATCTGTTCGCCGCGGTAGAGCAAAACCGTCTCCGCCCCGAGGCCATTGAAGATGCCGGCGAATTCCACGGCAATGAAGCCGCCGCCGACGATGGCGACCCGTTTTGGCATGGTTGGCAGGTGGAATGCCTCATTGGACGTAATGGCGTGCTCCATGCCGGGAAAGTCCGGCACGAAAGGATAGCCGCCAGTGGCAATCAGGATGGTGGCGGCCGTGTGGCGACGGCCGCCCACCTCCACCGTATGGGCATCCGCCAGTACTGCGCGACCGTCCAGAACATGACAGCCGGCGTCCTTCAACATACGAATGTAAATTCGGTTGAGGCGATCAATCTCTTTGTCCTTGTTGGCGATCAGCGTTGGCCAGTCAAACCGTGCCTCGCCGACCGTCCAGCCATAGGCCACCGCATCCTCAAACTCCTCGCCGAAATGAGAGCCGAATACCAGCAGCTTCTTCGGCACACAGCCACGGATGACGCAGGTGCCGCCATAACGGTATTCCTCTGCGATGGCGACTCGCGCACCATGGCCGGCCGCGATGCGGGCCGCCCGCACCCCACCGGAGCCACCGCCAATGACAAACAGATCGAAATCGAACTCAGACACAGCGGCGCTCTCCGCAATAGTGGATTCTGACCGGGGACAGGCCATAGATCAGGCATTATATCATAGGCGGCCGTCCGGACCGGTGGCGAGATGCCACGGGGCAGTGATGACCAAGACCGACCGATGACCAACCCTCAGCGCAACCGAAAAGTCTCTCCCCGGATCTGGCTCAGCCTGGCTTTTCTGTTTGTGGTGATGGCGCCGTTTCCGGCGGCGACGGCGGACGATGATCTGGCCCGCACATGGGCTGCCGCGCTGGTCTTCCTGCCAATGATCGCCGACGGCCAGGGGCAGCGTCTGGAGAGCATTGACCCAGCGGCGCTTACTGCCGCCGCCCGCACCAGCCCGGTCATGGTCCATGCCCATGGTTGCGCAGGCATCGACGAGGTGTCCACGCATGTGGGCCGAGCGCTGGCGTCCCGTGGCTGGCTGGTGGTTCAACCGGACAGTTTTGCCCGCCGGCACAAGCCGCAAAGCTGCGATCCCCTCCGCAACACCGGCGGCCTGCATCGCGCTGTCCTGGGATGGCGGCGGGCCGAGATCGCCCACGCCCTTGATCGGCTGGCGGAACTGGGCGCTGCCGACAGCCGGCAGGTTGTCCTGATGGGGTTCAGCGAGGGCGCCATCGCCGTCGCCACCTTTACCGGCAGGCCCGTCGCCGCGCGCATCATCGAGGGTTGGACCTGCCATGCCGGGTGGCCGGAGTATCGCGGTCTCGCGGCGGCGCCAAACGAGCCAGTGCTGTCTCTGGCGGGCGCCAACGACCCGTGGTTCACGGATCCGGCGCCGCGCGGTGACTGCGGCGCGTTCATGGGTCAGCGACAAGACAGCCAGTCAATCGTCTTTGACAGGCCGTCGCCGCTGCACAGCCAGCACTGGCTATCCCATGACCATAGGGCGCTGGGCGCCATCCTCGATTTCCTGGCCCGCCTCCGACCCTAGCCGGCCTTACTCCACCGTCACGCTCTTGGCCAGGTTGCGCGGCTGATCCACGTCCCTGCCCAGGGCGACAGCCGCATGATAGGCCAGCAACTGAATGGGCAGGGCATAGAGCAAGGGCGCGGTAAAGGGGTCAATTGGCGGCATTTCAATGGCCGCCGAAACCCGGGCGCCAGCCTCGCGGATGCCATCCTTGTCGGAAATGAGAATCACCTGGCCGCCGCGGGCGATGACTTCCTCCATATTGCTGAACGTCTTTTCACGAAGCGGATCAGGCGGCGCCAGCACCACGACGGGGACGTCTGAGTCCACCAGCGCCAGAGCACCGTGCTTGAGCTCTCCGGCGGCATAGCCTTCGGCATGAAGGTAGGTCAGTTCCTTGAGCTTGAGCGCTCCTTCGACCGCCAGAGGGAAGGCAGTGCCGCGACCCATATAGAGAATGGTACGCGCCGCAGCGATGCGCCCGGCGACACGCGCGATGCTGTCATCCTGGGCCAGCCCATCAGCCAGCCTGGCCGGCGTTTCAGCCAGAGCCGCGACCATTGCCGACTCGCGGCTTTCACCAATGGCGCCGCGAGCGCGGGCGGTCGCCACGGTGAGGCAGGCGAGGACGGCCAGTTGCGCAGTAAATGCCTTGGTGGAAGCGACGCCGATTTCCGCTCCGGCATGGGTCGCCAGAAGACAATCGCTTTCCCTGGCGATGGTGCTTTCGGCGACGTTGACGATGGCCCCGGTGACCTGACCTTGCTGAGCGGCATAGCGCAGCGCCGCCAGAGTGTCGGCGGTCTCACCGGACTGCGAGACGGCGAATGTAGCGCCGCCAGCGGTCATCGGCGCCTGGCGATAGCGAAACTCCGAGCCGATATCAGCATCCACCGGCAGGCGGGCAATTTGCTCCAGCCAATAGCGCCCGACACGGCAGGCGAAATAAGCCGTTCCACAGGCGGTCAGGGTCAGACGCGGCACAGCCGCCAGATCGAAGGGCAGGTCCGGCAGGATGATGCGGCGGTGGGCCGGATCCATATAGGCACGGAGCGTCTCAGCCAGGGCCACTGGCTGGTCGTGAATCTCCTTCAGCATGAAGTGGCGGTATTCGCCCTTGGTGGCGGGTGCCACCGCGGCCGCCGAGCCACTTTCTGCCCGCGTCACGGGATTGCCCTCGGCGTCGAAGAACGCCGCCCCGGCGCGGGTCAGGACCACCACATCGCCATCTTCCAGATAGCTGAGACGGCGGGTCAGCGGCGCCAGCGCCAGGGCATCAGAGCCGAGAAAAGTCTCACCTTCGCCGAAACCCACGGCCAGTGGGCTGCCGCGCCGGGCACCGATCAGCAGATCGCCCTCTCCGGCAAAAAGGACCGCCAGCGCATAGGCACCGCGCAACCGCCGGACCGCCGCTAACACAGCATCGCGCGGCGAGCGACCGGCGGCTATTTCCGTATCGATCAGATGGGCGATGACCTCACTGTCGGTATCCGTTGCAAAGCGACAGCCGAGACTTTCCAGCTCGGTCCGAAGGGCCCGGTGATTTTCGATGATGCCGTTGTGGACGATGGCCACCCGACCGGCCAGGTGCGGGTGCGCATTGCTTTCGGTCGGCGCGCCGTGCGTCGCCCAGCGGGTGTGTCCGATGCCGACGCTGCCGGCCAGACCGCCGGCAGAGAGACGCTGGGCCAACCGGTCAAGCTTTCCTTCCGCCCGGCAGCGATGCACGACGCCATTTTCCAGGGTGGCGATACCAGCAGAGTCGTACCCGCGATATTCCAGACGGCGCAGCCCCTCCACCAGGCGATTGTCCACCGCCTGTTGACCGATGATAGCGATGATCCCGCACACGGTGACGTCTTTCCCGTCTAATCAGAGGTCGGCGGACTAGCGGCGCGGGCGCGTTTCGCATTGCGTTGACGCAAGCGTTTGCCCGCACCGTCCCTGACCACCAACGACGAGCGGCCGACGGCCAGAGCGTCAGCCGGCACATCCTGGTCAATGACGCTGCCGGCACCAACCACAACGCCATCGCCGACCGTCACCGGCGCCACCAGAACGCTGTCGGCCCCGATACTGGCGTTCGCGCCGATTGTCGTGTGGTGCTTGGCCGCACCATCGTAATTGGCGGTGATGACGCCGGCACCGATATTGGCGGCAGCGCCAATATCCGCATCGCCGAGATAGGACAGATGGCTGGCCTTGGCGCCGGCGCCGAGACGGGTCGCCTTGATCTCTACAAAGTTGCCGACCCGTGCGCCTTCGCCGATGTCCGCGCCCGGACGCAGTCGGACGAACGGACCGACAACCGCGCCGGATGCGATTGCCGCGCCCTCTATATGGCTGAAGGCCCGGACAGTGGCGCCCGCGCCCACGCTGACTCCCGGACCGAAAAAGACATGCGGCTCAACCACCACGTCGGGGGCCAGACGGGTGTCCCATGACAGAAACACACTGGCCGGATCGATCAGCGTAGCGCCCGCCGCCATGGCCGCGCTGCGCAACCGGTTCTGCATGATGCACTCGGCGGCGGCCAGGTCGGCCCGACTGTCGACGCCCAGATGATCGTCCGCCGGACCTTCGATGGCGACACAGGTGTGACCGCCAGCGCGCGCCCTGGCAACGATGTCGGTCAGGTAGAACTCACCCTTGCGATTGTCGTTACCGATGGCGTCCAGCAGCGGCCACATGCGTGCACCGTCCAGCGCCATCACGCCTGAGTTGCAGAGTGTAATCGCCTTCTGCCCGTCATCGGCATCGGCCGATTCGACAATCGCCGTCAGAACACCATCCTGCTCCACCAGGCGGCCGTATCCGTCGGGGTCGTCGGGGCGGAAGCCCAGCACAGCAACAGCGGCACGATGGCGGCGACGGGCATCCAGCAGCCGTTGCAGGGAATCGGCCGTGACCAGCGGGTCGGCGCCAAACAAAACCAGCACATCACCGGTAAAGCCGGCCAGTGCCGTCCGCGCCGCCTGGACCGCATGAGCGGTGCCGAGAGCCTCTGACTGAACGGCAACCAGACAAGGTTGAACCGCCTGCCGCACGCTCTCCATCTGCGGCCCGATCACAATAATCGTTCGCTCAGGCGTCACGCTCGCCGCGGCGGCAATCACGTGCGCAATCATGGACCGCCCGGCCAGCGGGTGCAGCACCTTCGCCATGCGCGATTTCATTCGCCGGCCAACGCCGGCGGCGAGAATGACCGCGGCGACGCGATCCGTCATGACCACGGGAGTCCGAACCACAGGAGCCCGGCGGGCATACGGCCGACCCGCGTCGGAGCCACAGATAAGCCATCAGCAAGTGAATCCATGGGCCGGGCTTTTGCCACGCGCGGCGAAGACGGACAATTCAAGTATTGTGTCCAAATACTTCGTGGAACGGCCTATTCAGGCAGGCGGGTCACGACGGTGGGCGCGGCAACCGCCTCTGCCTGGCGCAGGTGCATCTGAAAACCAAACGCACCACCGGTCTCCATATAGACCGGAAGCACCGGCAGGTCAGCCGACGGCCGCATGAACCAGACGTCCACCGCCCGCTCTTTCCCATCGTCATTCAGGCTTTTGCCAGCCAGGTGGCGCCGCTCCATACGACAGCCAACAGCCACCCCGCTGAGGCTGGAATCCAGCACGGACGCCATGTTGCGCTCGCCGAGGTCGGTCAGGTCCATGGCATAGAGTCGCCGTCCGTCAAAGATCGGACCGGTCGCCCGGCACCCCTCGCCGCTGGCCACCGCGCGCACCAGTGACAGAACGGCGGTCATGGGATCCACCGCGCCGGCGAGCTGGTCGGCGGGCACCGTCTCCTCCGGCGCTATGTTGCGGTCCGGATTGAAAGAGACTGAAACATTTCCGCCCTCCAGGAAGTCCATGCGCTGGTGACGTGGCTCGCGACGCCAGACGCTGGTCATGTCCTGATACTCGGGCCACAGCACGGCGGCGGTGGAGGCCGCATCGCTGACACGACCAACCGTCACCGCCTGCAGCGACCAGCGGGCGATAAGGCCGATGACGGGCTTGGTCTCCGCTTCCACCCGCATGGCATAGGCCGAAGGGTTCTGATCAATGGCCACATCCAGGTTCATTGCCGGCAGGCCGTAGGCAAAGACACTGTATTTGAGCGCGAGACTGTCGCTGGCGCGGGCCGACGATGGACCTGTCAGCAGCAGCAGAGACAGGAGCAGGCTCGCCAGGGCAGGAAGAGACAGTGCCGGAAGCGGCGATGCTGGCTGGCGGATGGCTGTCATGACTTCCTCCTCCGGTCAGGCGGCCAGATTGCGGTATGGAACCGCCACATCATTCGACACGGGAAATGTGACCCTTAAGGGGCGAAAACACCAGACGACCGGCAAGGCGTCCAAAGCGGCGGGAGGCGCGGCCGGAGGATCAGCGTCACCCCTTGGGATTTCCGCGGCCGCTGACTATGATCCGGCCGCAAGGGCGCGTAGCTCAGCGGGAGAGCACTGTCTTCACACGGCAGGGGTCGCTGGTTCAATCCCAGCCGCGCCCACCACCTTGGCGGCGCGATCAGCAGAGATCGCGCTTTTCCACCGATCACAGATGGCGTCCTGGCGACGACGGCGCTAGGGTCGGGCGATGATCGTGCCTGTCGCCCACCCCCTGTCTGCTGGCGATTCGGAAATCGTTGCACGCACCCGCCGGCTGGTGCTGCGTCAGTGGCGCGACGAAGACCTTGCGCCGTTCGCCGCACTGAACGCTGACCCGCAAGTGTGCCGATTTCTGCCCGGTGTTCTCGACCGAGCGGAGAGCGATGCCATGGCGCAACGTATCCGCCAGGCCATTGAACGGGACGGGTTCGGTCTGTGGGCCGTTGGCCGCGACACGCGTGAAACCCGTGAGAGACGGGCCGACGCGGGCTTCATCGGTTTTGTCGGCCTGTCGCCGGTGACCTTTGAGGCGCCCTTCGCGCCGGCCGTGGAGATTGGCTGGCGTCTTGCCAGCAGCGCCTGGAACCAGGGCTTTGCGACGGAAGCCGCCCTGGCGGCGCGCGATCTGGCATTCGGCGCGTTCGGCCTGGACGAGATCGTCTCGTTCACGGTGCCGGCCAATAGGCCATCGCGCCGGGTCATGGAGAAGATCGGTTTGCAGCGCGATGAAGCCGGCGACTTCGATCATCCGCGTCTGCCGCCAGGGCACCCACTGCGCCCACATGTTCTCTACCGTTTGAGCCGCCATGACTGACTTGCCGAATGAGCCTCTGACGCCGCGGATGGTCGCGGCCATGGCCGCCGCGCACGGCGCCGTGGAGCGTCTGCTGAAGGTGCCTGTGCAGGAGGTCATTGCGCCAACCGCGAAACGGGCCAACTCCATGCGCGTCCGCCTGGCCAATGGCGGCAGCGTGATCGCCACCCGCCGCAGTGATCCCAGACGAGCGGACCTGGAAGCCCATGTGTTGAGCATCCTCCATCAATCGGGCGCACCGGTACCGGCTGTCCGGGCCTTCGACGGCACATGGCTGTTGCAGGAGGACGTGGGCGAGCGGTCGCTGCGCCGGGCCATCCGCGCCAGCGATGCGGTCAACGGTGAACGCTGGCTGGGACGCGGCCTGCGCAGTCTGGCGGCGATCCACACAGCGGCGGCGGCCAGAGATCTGGCAAGCCGCGTGCAGGCCATCGGCGACGGTCGACAATGGCATCTGAACCTGGCCGGCACCCCGGCCCGCATCGGCGCAGCCCTGGGGCTGATGCCGCCGGCCTTCGACCGTCGCAAGTTGCGCGCGGTCCTGGAGCGGCCGGCTGTTTCTTTCATCAAATGGGATGCGCGGCCAGCCAATGGTGCGGCGATGGACGATGGCCGCGTTGTGTGGTTCGACTGGGAGCATTGTGGCGCTCGCCGCCGACTGGACGATATGGTCTGGCTGCTGTGTGACGAAAGTGTACCGAACTGGCCGTCAGCCGAACGGCGGCTGATTGCCCGCTGGCTGTCCGCCTTCGACGAGGACGGAGATCCGGCGACTGCGGCGGCTTACTTGTGGGCGGCGGGTGTCATGCACAGCGCAACGCGGCTGGCGCTGCGTCTGGACAGCCAACGACGGCGCGGCGTGAACCCGTTAGCTCTGACGTCACGCGACCGCCGCCTGTGCCGACGGGCGGCGCGCTGGGCCAGCCGCAGTGACGTTCTGGCGCCGCTGGCGGCGTGGTTCAGCGCCCTGCAGGACGAAGACTTCGTCGTGCGGCCGCTGACCAGCGGCAACACCATCAGTCAACCGGTCGCCAGCGCCTGAACGGACCCGAAGACGGGTTAGCGTTCCAAGCGCGGCTACAGCGGGCGGCCATCCGGGCCGCCTACAGCGGAGAACCATCATGCCCCACCTGCCTTCCCTGCCCGACGACGCCGGCTTCGGCGCCATACGCGAAAACTGGCCGGAACCGATGATCCATCTGAAGGATTTCGTCAATTCGCTGCTCTACGGCCCCTCACCCTTCAGCCTGGGCGAGCGCGAACTGATCTCCGCCTATGTTTCGAGCCTGAACGGATGCCGCTTCTGCTTTGGCACCCACGAACAGGCGGCCCTGGCGCATGGCGTTGACGGTGATCTGCTGAAGGCGGTCATGGACACACCTGAGACGGCACCACTGGACGCAAAGTGGCAACCTCTGCTGCGCTACCTCAAGAAGCTTACAGAGGCGCCCAGTCGGATCGTTCAAAGTGACGTTTCCGCGGTCATGGAGGCCGGCTGGGAAGAGCTGGCGGTCGTCCATGCCACGCTCATATGCGGCTATTACAATATGCTGAACCGCATCGTAGACGGATTCGGTATCGTATCGAACGAGGACTTCTACCGGCGGGCCGGGGTCATGATCGCCGACGATGCGCGGGCGCGGCACGTCGAGGAAATCAAGCGACAGGGAGGCCCCGCGACTGGCGCTGGCGATTGACCGGCGGCCCACGCGCACGGCACCCTTGGCCCTGTCGCGATAACCTTAGAATCAGCCTTCCGGAGGAGTTCCATGGCGAAATTCGGCATCGGCCAGCCCGTCCCGCGCACCGAAGACCCGCGTCTCGTCACGGGCCATGGGCGCTACACCGACGATATTCGCCTGGATGGAGAAGCCCACAGCTTCTTTGTGCGCTCGCCCCATGCCCATGCGCGGATCAGGCATATTGATGTTTCTGCCGCCCGTGCCCAGCCGGGGGTGGTGGCCATCTATACAGGCGAGACCGTGCAAAAAGCCGGCCTTGGCCTTTTGGAGTGCGGCGCCAGCCTGACCAATCGCGATGGCAGCGCCATGAAGAAGACGGACCGGCCCGTGCTGGCGCTCGACCGGGTCCGCCATGTGGGCGATGCGGTCGCCATGATTGTGGCTGAAACCATGGCCCAGGCCCGCGACGCCGCCGATCATCTGGACGTTGACTATGAGGAATTGCCGTCGGTGACCGGCACGGCGGATGCGACGCAAAAGGGTGCGGCGCAGATTTGGGATATGGCGCCGAACAACATAGCGTTCGACTGGGAAGATGGCGACGAGGCCAAGACCGCCGCCGCCTTCAAGCGCGCCGACCGGGTCGTCAGTGTCGACATGATCAACAACCGGGTGGTCCCCAACTCTATGGAGCCGCGTGGCGCCATCGGCGACTATGATGGCAAACGGATGACGCTCTATACCTCCAGCCAGGGCAGCCACGGCCTGCGGAGCCGCCTGGCCGCCAAGATATTCAAGGTGCCGGAAGAGTCCATACGCGTGATCACGCCGGACGTGGGCGGTGGCTTCGGCATGAAGATCTTTCTCTACGCCGAGCAGGCAATGGTCCTGTATGCGGCCCGTGAACTGAAGCGTCCGGTCCGATGGGAAGCGGATCGCGGTGAATCCTTCCTGTCCGACACCCACGGCCGTGACCATGTGACAACGGCGCAGGCGGCGTTGGACAAGGATGGACGGTTCCTGGCCTTCCGCTTCGACATCACGGCCAATCTGGGCGCCTATCTGTCTCAGTTCGGACCGGGCGTGCCGACTTCGGCCGGCGCCTGGATGTATGCCGGCGTCTATCGGCTGGAAGCGTGCTACCTGCACGTCACCGGCGTCTACACCAACACCAACCCGGTGGATGCCTATCGCGGCGCCGGACGGCCGGAAGCCAATTATGCGGTGGAACGGCTGGTGGATGCGGCGGCGCGTGAGCTTGGCCTGTCGCCTGACGAGATTCGCCAGCGCAACTTCATACCCAAGAGCGCCATGCCCTACACCACAGTCATGGGCGCCACCTATGACAGCGGCGATTTCGCCAAGAACATGACAGACGCCATGAAGCTGGCCGACTGGTCAGGTTTCGCCGCCCGCCGGAGCCAATCGGCAAAGGCCGGCAAGCGGCGGGGCATCGGCCTGGCCACCTATATCGAAGCGTGCGGGGGCGGCGGCCAGGAAGGCGCCTGGATCAAGTTCGCGCCGGACGGCCGGGTGACCATCCTGTCCGGTACCCAATCCAACGGCCAGGGCCACGAGACCGCCTATATCCAGATCCTGTCCGATCGCCTGGGCATCGAGCCTGACATGATAACGGTCAAGCAGGGCGACACCGACCAGGTACCGACAGGCACCGGCACCGGCGGATCGCGGTCCGTGCCAGTCGGCGGCGGCGCCCTCGTCAAGGCCGCCGAGAAGGTAATCGAAAAAGGCAAACGGATTGCCGGCCACAGCCTGGAGGCGGATACGGCCGACATCGAGTTCGATGACGGCCGCTATCGCATTGTCGGCACCGACCGCGCCATCACCTTCAGCGAGGTGGTCTCGCTGTCCTTCAAAGAGGCGCAACTGCCGGAAGAGGCGCGTGGCGGGCTGGACGACATGGCCTACTGGGCGCCGGAGAACGGCGCGTCCACCTTCCCCAACGGCTGCCACATCTGCGAGGTGGAGGTGGACCCGGACACCGGCGTCACCACTCTGGTCAATTTCACCGTGGTGGACGATTTCGGCACGGTCATCAATCCGTTGCTGCTGGCCGGCCAGATCCACGGCGGAATCGGCCAGGGCATCGGCCAGGCGATGACTGAGCACACGGTCTACGACGCTGAATCCGGCCAACTCCTGTCAGCCTCGTTCATGGACTATGGCCTGCCACGGGCCGACCACATGCCGCCCATGGCCATCGCCTTCAATAACGAGCCGTGCACCACCAACATCCTGGGCATGAAGGGGGCCGGCGAAGCCGGCGCCATCGGCGCCCCGCCGGCCGTGATCAACGCCATTGTTGATGCCCTGGAACCCCTGGGAATCCGCCATGTGGACATGCCGGCGACGGCACAGCAGGTGTGGCGGCGACTGCAGGCGGCGCCACGACAGGCGGCATGACCGCAACGGATGGGGCCAATCTGGCCAGCCTGCGGCTGTCTGGAGATAACCCGTTGAAATCACGTATATTTCTTCGTCACGAGGGCGGCTGACCCGCGGCAGCAGATTTTTTGGCGTTCCGACGCACCCGGCCTATAACTAAAGCCATGGACACTCCAGCCAGGTCTCATCATGGCAACGATTAGGGGAAACCGCGGCGACAACAGTCTTGTCGGCACCAATGGTGACGACGAGATTTTTGGCGATCGCGGCGACGATGTCATCAGCGGCCTTGACGGTGATGACACTCTGTATGGTGAGGAAAACGACGACACGGTCAGCGGCGGCGACGGTGACGACACCATCTACGGTGACGGAACCCGCAGCGGCTCGCGTGACGGCGACGATCTTCTGGATGGCGGCGCCGGCGACGATACCATCTTCGGCGGCGGCCGCGATGACCGGATTTCCGGCGGCGCCGGCGACGACCTGATTTTCGGTGATTATGACGGAACGAGCAATCGCGACGGCGACGACCTGATCAGCGGCGGCGCCGGCCGCGATACCATCCATGGCGGCGGCGGCGACGACACTATTGCCGGCGATGACGGCAATGACCGCCTGTATGGCGGCGATGACGACGACACTTTGTCTGGCGGCCGTGGCGCCGATGTTCTGGACGGCGGCGATGGCATTGATACGGCGGACTATTCCGATGCTCTAGGCAGTGTGCTCATCAGCCTGGAGGCCGGCTTCGCCGCCAAGGACGGCATGGGGTATATCGATTCCCTGTCCGGCATCGAGAATGTCACAGGCTCCGGCCAGTCGGACATCATTATCGGCGACAGCGGCGACAATGTGCTGGATGGCGGCGATGGCGACGATGTTCTTGTTGGCGGCGGTGGCGAAGACACGCTGATCGGTGGCGCCGGCTCGGACACGGCGTCTTTTGCCGACGGCGCAGGCGTAGAGGTTGACCTGGCCAGCGGTGACGTCAGCGGCGGCACCACCCTGAGCGGTATCGAGAACGCCATTGGCTCGGCCGGCGATGACGTGTTGCGCGGTGACAGCGGCAACAACACCCTGATCGGTGGCCTGGGCGACGATATCATTGATGGCCGTGACGGCGATGACATTCTGGTTGGCGATGCGGCGAGTGCCGCACAGGGTGGCGATACCCTGGTGGTCAATGCCCATGGTTCGCCGCTGGACGGGGTCTATCCCCACATGCAGGTGCTGGTTGGCGGCGTTGCCGTCGGCACCGTGACGGTGACCAGCTCCCTTACCGGTTACAGCTTTGACCTGTCTGGCCTGACGGCCGCCCAGAAGGCAGGGGCGGTGGAAATCCGCTTCGTCAACGATGCCTGGGATGGCGTACAGGAAAACTCCTTTGGCCTGGACGGCCAGGAGGACCGCAATCTGTTTGTCGAGTCTATTGAGTATGGCGGCGCTGCCACGCCGGCGACCGAAGGGCACCTGTCCTTCACCGCCATCAACGACGGAATCATGGGCTATCAGTCCGGTGGCGCGGGATTCGAGATCACGAATATTGAACTGGAACCCGGCCATGGGCCGTTTCAGGGCGGTAATGTCTATAACGGCAATGTGGTGTTCGACAGTCTGCCGCAGCCGCCGGCCGCGCTATTGCGCGGTGCCGGCGATGATGTGATTTCCGGCGGCGAGGGCGACGACACCATCTTTGGTAATCTGGGCGACGACGTGCTGTCAGGCGACGCCGGCAACGATACGATTTATGGCGGCTCACCGGGCGATTCCGGCCTGTTGATCAGCGACCCGCATGGCGACTATGTGGCCGCGGTTCAGGGCAATGGCGCGGTGCTGCACCTGACGCTCGGCGAAGACAGCGGCACGATCGCGGCGGACTCCAGCGGCAATGGCCACGACGGCACCTATGAAGGCGTGATGCTGGGCGGTGATGGCGCCCTGCCCGGTGACAGCGCCGCCGAGTTTGACGGCCAGAATGACTGCATCATCGTCCCCCACGACAATGATCTGGCGCTCAATCAGGGCACTATTCAGCTCTGGTTCCAGACGGACGATGCCGGCGACACCCAGGGCCTGTTCAGCAAAGGATGGAGCGACGGCAGCAGCGACGGCGTCTATGCCCGGATCAAGGGCCGCGATATCGAGATCAAAGTGGACGACGGGCATCAGGTCCACACCCTGAAGACCACCGGCAATGTGATCGAGTCGGGCGCGTGGTATCAGTTGAGCTTCACCTTCGGCCCGGACGGCATGGCGCTGTATCTCAACGGCGAGCTGCTGGATACGGACGACTATGACGGTGGCATCGCCATGAGTGGCGCGGCCCCGCTGATCCTGGGCGCGGCACAGACCAACGGTGGCGGCGGGCTGGATTCGTTCCTCGATGGTCAGCTCGATGAAGTGTCAGTTTTCGACACGGCACTGGATGGCGCGACCATTGCCGGCCTGCATAGCCTGGGCACGGATGGCGGTCTTTCCGACGATGACCTGATCTTCGGCGGCAGCGGCGACGACACCCTGTTCGGAGGCGTCGGCCAGGATGTCATCTATGGTGATACGGATGACGAAATAGATCTGGACGATACTGCACTGGTGGCCACGCCCGACGAGGCCAGCGGACACAATGGTAGCGGACACTCTGGCTCCAGCCATCATTCGGGCTCCAGCCGTCATTCGGGTTCCAGTCACCATTCGGGCTCCAGCCACAGCGGCAGCACCGGGACGGGAACCGGGACCGGTGCCTCTGGTGGAGGTGGCGGCAACCTTACCTTCAATGACTATCTGGATGGTGGTGACGGCCACGACACTCTGTATGGCGGACGTGGCGACGACACACTGGTGGGGGGCGCGGGATCGGACATTCTGGTGGGCGGCAGCGGCACCGATACGGCCGACTATTCCGCCGCACCCGGCAGCGTTGTCATCAGCCTCGAGGCCGGCATCGCGGCCAAAGATGGCTCCGGCTACATCGACTCGCTGTCTGGCATCGAGAATGTCACCGGCTCCGGCCAGTCGGACATCATCACCGGCGATGGCAATGACAATGTTCTGGACGGCGGTGACGGCGACGACGTTCTGACCGGTGGCCAGGGTGACGATACCCTGATTGGTGGCGGCGGCAATGACACCGTGGCGTATACGGAAGCTCTGGGCCCGGTAACGGTGGACCTGGCGCTGGGCACGGCGACAGGCGCCGGAAACGACACCATCTCCGGCGTCGAGAACATCGTCGGCAGCTCCTATGACGACACCCTGACCGGTGACGATGAGGCCAATATCCTGATCGGCGGCGCCGGCAGCGACACTTTGTATGGCGGCGGCGGCGATGACCTGATCATCGGCGACCAGTCGGCAGCCTCCGTCATTCAGCGCGACACCCTGGTGGTCAACGCCCACGGCTCGCCACTGGACGACCAGTATCCGGTGATGGAAGTGTTTGTCGGCGGCGTATCCGTCGGCACGGCGACCGTCAGCAACTCCATCACCGCCTATTCCTTTGATCTGTCCGGACTGACCCCGGCGCAGTTGGCCGGCGGCATCGAGATTCGCTTCCTCAACGATGCCTGGGACGGCATTTCAGAGAACTCGTTCGGCATCGATGGTCAGGAAGACCGCAACCTGTTTGTCGAGTCCATCGAATATGACGGCTTTGTCCTGTCCGGGGCACACGGCACCCTGACCCATGATTTCCAGGGCGATGATGCAACCGGCTATCAGACGGGCGGCGAAGGTGACGATGTCACGGACATCTACATTACCGACACCACAGACGGCGGTGGCGATGCCGGTGGCAACGTGTACAGCGGCAGCGTTCATTTCGACGGCCTGCCAGGCGTCGAGTACGGCGTTCTGGGCCAGCCGATCACAGACTACGACTCCGCCGATTACATCTTTGGCGGCGACGGCGATGACGTGATCTATGGCGGCCTGGGCGATGACGTTATCGACGGTGGCGACGGTGATGACATTCTTTATGGCACCGTGCCCGGGTTCGACCTGGGCCGAGGCGGCGTCCCCTATGACGATGTGGTGGAGTTGTATGATGCTGTCGCTCACTGGAAGCTGGGGGAGACCAGCGGCAGTGTAGCGCAGGATTCCAGCGGCAACGGCAATGACGGCGGTTATGCCGGTGGTGTTGGCCTGGGCTCGCCCGGCATCCTGTCCGGCGACAGCGCGGCAAACTTCGACGGCCACAACGATCATGTAGTGATTGCGCACGACGATACCTTCGATATGAACGAAGGCACCGTGCAGATGTGGTTCAATACCGACAATGCCGGCAAAACCCAGGGCCTGTTCAGCAAGGACTCCTCAGGCTTTGACTCCGGCGGCCATCTGACGGCGCGCATCGTCGGCAATGACGTGGAAATCCGCCTGCAGAGCGGCGATCAGTCCTTCACCGTGCGCACCACCGGCGACGTCATCCAGTCCGGTGAATGGTATATGCTGTCCTTCTCGTTCGGGCCGGAGGGCATGAAGCTCTACCTCAATGGCGAGCTGATGGACACCAACGGCTATACCGGCGGCCTGGACGACAGCAGTGGCGGCGCGGGCAATACGGAGCCGTGGGTGCTGGGCGCCAATAGCTGGGGCAGCGGCAATGGCACGGCCTATCCGCTGCAGGACTATTTCGACGGCCGAATCGACGAAGTCACTATCTTCGGCGACGCACTGAACGACTATGCGGTGCAGGACATCTATGAGTCGGGCATCAAGGGCGATGATTTCACGCCGGTCAGCGACGTGGACATCATCATCGGTGGCGGTGGCTCCGACCAGCTCTTCGGCAGCGAGGATGACGACAATCTGAGCGGCGGCACCGGCGACGACTTCCTGGACGGTGCCCAGGGGCTTGGCGACCTGCTGGATGGTGGTGAAGGCAATGACACGCTGATCGATCTTGATGGCGTACTGGCGGCCCACGGCGGCAGCGGCGATGACAAGATTACCATCGCCTTCGACAGCGCCTGGGACGACGATGACAATCCGGGAACCGGTCCCAAAGCGGACAACCGCATCAGCGGCGGCGCTGGTGCCGACATCATTTCCGTGACCATGGCCAGCATGGCCTTTGTCCTGCATCTGTCCACCGATAGTGGGGACGCCGAAGCCAATGATGACGGTGATGACGAGCTGACCCTCAATGGCAGTTATGGCCAGTCGCTGATCTATCTCAACGGCGGCAACGACGTGTTCGACGCCACGGCGGCCACCGGTGGCGCGCTGGCCGACACGGTGTTCGGCGGCAGCGGCGCAGACCGCATTCTGGGCGGTCTCGGTGATGATGTGCTGTCCGGCGACAGCGGCGATGACCAGCTTGACGGCGGCGAAGGCGCCGACAAACTGTCCGGCGGCGAAGGCGCCGACACGGTGGATGGCGGGGCCGGCAATGATGATATCAGTGGTGGCGCGGGAATCGACGAGCTGCGCGGCGGCGATGGCGATGACATTGTGGAACTGGGCATCGAGGGGACGATTGTCCTCAAAACCGAGGATGCCATTGACGACAACGACATCACCTACACCACCACCGAGGACAGCGTGGTCAGCGGCGGCGCGGGCATCGATATCCTGAAAGGCTCGTCGCTCGGTTCTTTCATAAACCTCAACGACGCAAAGTTCGGCGCCGACGGCGGCAGCTTTGAGAAAGTGGAACTGCAGGACGAAGAAGACTTCCTGATCGGTAATTTTAGTGCGACCCAGGGTGTGACGGTCAATGCCGGTGGCGGCAATGACGTCATCAGCTTGTTCGGCACGGGCAACAATACGGTTATAGGTGGGCCCGGAAACGACTTCATCTCAGGCGGATCCGGCAACGATACGCTGTATGGCGGTGACGGCTTTGACCTGCTCTACGGGCATGACGGAACTGATATACTTTATGGCGACGCGGGCGATGATGCGTTCTATATCGAGCGTGGTGATGATTTGAATCTGGTTCGTGATTCCAGCCATGACGGCCTGACCGTCGGCGGCGATACAATCGTGTTCTACGAGCTTGGGCAGAATGTGGTGTTTGGCGATGTTACCATCAACACAAGCCTGTTCGCTTCTAGCGGCTTCTATTCCGCCACCTACACCGACAATAGTGCCACGGTTTACTGGAAACCGGACGAGATCGAGTATCTGGAGTTCCGGCTCTCGACCAATAACGGCACCTGGTACGAGTGGGACGGTAATGACTATGTCTTCGGCGGCACGTTCTGACCGTCCGCCAGTGCGTATTGCACCGCCTGTCGTCTGACGCCGCCACCCGGTGACCACTCTTCGCAAGGCCGAACCCGCTGCGCTTGCAGAAGCAGCGGCGCATTTGCGCGCCGGCCGGCTGGTCGCCTTTCCCACCGAGACGGTCTATGGGCTGGGCGGCGACGCCACCAACGACCGGACCGTGGCGGATATCTTCCGGGTTAAGCGGCGGCCGCAATTCAACCCCTTGATCTGCCACGTGGCGACGACGGCGGACGCCTCCGCCCTGGTGGTATGGACGGATATGGCTGGCCGACTGGCCGAGGCCTTCTGGCCCGGCCCCCTGACCCTGGTGCTGCCGCGCCGGGCGGACTGCCCGGTGTCGCTGCTGGTCTCGGCCGGCCTCGACAGTCTGGCCGTGCGTGTGCCGGCAAATGAAGTCGCCCGCGATCTGATCAGCCGGGCCGGCGTACCCGTGGCGGCGCCCAGCGCCAACCGCTCCGGCCATCTGAGCCCGACGCAGGCGGCCGACGTGGTGAGCGAGCTGGGCTCTGATGCCGCCATGATCATTGACGGCGGGCCCTGCACTGTCGGCCTGGAATCCACGGTCATTGGTCTGCTTGACGAGACGCCGCGACTGCTGCGTCCCGGCGGGCTGGCGCGGGCGACAATCGAAGCGGTCACCGGCCCGCTTGGTCGGCCCCGGCCCGGCCGCATCACAAGCCCTGGTATGCGCTTGTCCCACTATGCCCCGGCCCGCCCGCTGCGCCTTAACGTCCAGAGCGCGGCGCCAGGCGAAGCCCTGCTGGCCTTCGGTCCCGACGCGCCGCCCGAAGGTCCGACGGTGCGCAACCTGAGCCCGGCCGGCGACCTGACTGAAGCGGCCGCCAATCTTTTCCGGATGTTGCGCGATCTCGACCGGCCCGAGTTTACCGCGATCGCCGTCATGCCGGTGCCATTGCATGGGCTGGGCGAGGCCATCAACGACCGCCTGAGCCGAGCGGCAGAGGCTGGCCAGCCGACAAGCCGCCGCCTAGATTAAGACCATGACCATGACAGAAAAGTCCGCCGTGGTGGACGACCTGGCGAAGGCCCTGCGTGACGTTCTGGGGCCGGACGGCCTGCTGACCGACGCGCGGGCAATGGAGCCCTACGGGCGCGAGCTGCGAGGCATGTTCGATGCCCTACCGGCCATGGTCGCCCGCCCGGTCTCAACCGACGCGGTGTCACAGGTGGTCGCCCTGTGCGCGGCGGCCGGCGTCGGCATCGTGCCGCAGGGTGGCCGCACCGGGCTGGTCGGCGGTGGCACCGCGCAGCCGGGCGCCGGTCAGATCGTCCTTAGCCTTGAGCGCATGAACCGGATTCTCAGCATTGAGCCGCTGGACGACACCATGACGGTGGAAGCGGGCTGTGTCCTGGCCGACCTACAACGGGCGGCACAACAGGCCGACCGTCTGTTTCCGCTCAGCCTCGGCGCCGAGGGGAGCTGCCAGATCGGCGGCAACCTGTCGACCAACGCGGGCGGAATCAATGTCCTGCGCTTCGGCAATGCGCGTGACCTGGTGCTGGGACTGGAGGTTGTACTGGCCGACGGCCGGGTTTGGAACGGCCTGCGCCAACTGCGCAAGGACAATACGGGCTATGACCTGAAACACCTGTTCATCGGCGCCGAAGGCACACTGGGGATCATCACCCGCGCCGTCCTGAAACTGTTTCCCCGGCCGCGTGATGTGGCCACCGCCTTCATCGGCGTGGCGAGCCCGGATGCCGCCATAACCTTGCTGCCACGGCTGCGTGCGGCCAGCGGCGAACGTATCACCAGTTTTGAACTGATCGAGCGCTTTCCCCTGGAAGTGGCCCTCGCCCATACGCCCAATACGCGCGATCCGCTGGGCGAACCCCATGCCAGCTATGTGCTGGTGGAGCTAAGCTCGGCACAGCCGGGGGCCGGTCTGTCACAGGTGCTGGAGCACAGCCTGGACGCGGCAATGGATGACGGGCTGGTCGAGGACGCGGTCTTCGCCAGCAGCGACAAGGAAGCCGAAGGCTTCTGGCGCATCCGCGAGGGAATTGTCTGGGCCCAGGCCCACTACGGCGCCAGTATCAAGCATGATGTTTCGATTCCGGTCAGCCGGGTGCCGGCCTTCCTGCAGCAGGCCGATGATGCGGCAGAGCGGGTCGTCCCTGGCATCCGACCCTGCGCCTTCGGCCACATCGGCGACGGCAATATCCACTATAACCTGACCGGCCCCGCCGGTATGGATGACGCTGAGTTCCTGGCCCACCGGCCGGCAATCAACCTGGCAGTGCATGATGTGGTGGCCGGGCTGGACGGAAGCATCAGCGCCGAGCACGGGCTGGGCCAGCTTCGCCGCGACGATATTCAACGCTACAAGTCACCGCTGGAACTTGAGCTCATGTGGCGCCTCAAGGACAGCCTGGATCCGCGCGCCATCATGAATCCCGGAAAGCTTCTGCCGCCGCGCTGAACCCGGCGAGGCTGCGGACGCTGGCCGCTAACGTTCTATCCGCAGATTACTCAGATCCTCGGCGATCTGATGAAACGCGTCCTGCAGTTCCGCATTGCTAGGCGAGTTGTAGTACATGCCGGGCGCCGTCGCGCAGTCGCGGTAGAGATTCTGCAATGTGCCGTTGTTCTGCTGAAACGTGATCGTATAGATGCGGATGCCCTCCGCTTTCATGGCCGTGCAGACCGCCAGCATACGCGCATTGATTTCTGTTTCCGCCGCACCAGCATTGGTCGTGCCCAGTATGCCCCAGCCAAGACGACCGTAGGCGCCATAGTCGGAGTTGTCCGGACCGGACGGCGGATGGTCATACCACTGGTTCTGACCATCGGTCAGCATGATGACCACTTTCTCCATAAGCGGCGTTCCATAGTCCAGCGGCAGTTCAGCCGGCGATGGCGCGCCCCACACGCCGCGCCACTTTGGCGAGATCGAGCGCCAGCCCCATACCAGACCGAGATTGCCCATGGTGCCGCCACGGTGCCACGGCAGCATCTCGTCGATGGCTGCCTGAATGGTGGTCTTGTCAGGCACCAGCGGAGTAATTTCCGGACCACACCCGAGATTGGGACCGGTGCCATTGTTCTGCGCGCCATTGGTCTCATTCACCGGCGGCCAGTTGTTGTCGCTGGCCGCCGGATAGAAGAACGGGGTCCATAGAGGCTCACCGGCAGTACCGGGCGCATTGTCTGTCTGATCGAAGGGTGCGGGGCGGGCTTCCACACACCCCTTCCACGCGGTCGGTACATAGTCCACGGGGTTGTATCCCGTCAACCAGTCCGTATGTTGCGCTCCGACATTGACCGCGACGGTATAGGGCACCAGGCCGACCCAGAAATCCTCCACCACCTCGCGCTCGCCATAGAGAATGTCGATGAGGTCCGTGGCGGCGCCTTTCATGGCGTCCATCTTGCCGTTGGAGCGCATGGACCCTGTATTGTCCATCACCAGGATCAACTCCATACCTTTGGCGGCGCGGCGAATGACCGTACTGGCCGTGACCGTCATGTCCTGGATCCCCACCACGCTCATGAAGCTGGTGGGGATGGTCGCCGAAGCGTCCAGGGTAAGCGTCTCCGCCGATGTATTGATCGTCACCACCGGGCCGCTGAGCGTCGCACCCATATAGCCCGGCGGAAAGTTCGTATCGAAAAACATCTGAATATCGCCGTCGCGTTCCGGCGAAAACATCACCCGGCCGCCCGCCAGCCCTGCCGCATCCAGTGCCGCCGACAGGCGTGACTTCACCAGGTAACCGCGGGTGGTGTCGATTGCCAGGCCAGTGACCGCGACCAGTGGCACGATGGACACGGCCAGGAAGGCAGCAATGGCGCCGCGCCGAGAGCGTTTGAAGCGCACAAGCAGCGCCCTGAAAGCTGGCCAGATCCACATAACACCCATGGTCACTCTCCGTATCAGCGCGGCTTGCGCGGCGGTAAACACAATCCACAGCATGTCACTTTCGCCCGACGGGGCTTAACAGTCTGTCTCTATTACTGACAAAGCCACACAAAGATGGAGAACTCACGGGATATATGTAATTTTAGATGATTGTTATTATTATGTTTGCAGAATGAATACTTGTTCGAAAACGATTATATAGTCTCTTTTACTTCTCGTTAGTGGTCATCCGCGCAAGTTGCATAGGTCGCATAACGCGACATGTGATTTGAGGAGATCGATCAATGATTCGTTTCATCCATCGCTTCTACCGGAACGAGAGCGGCGCAACGGCCATTGAATACGGCCTGATCGCGGCGCTTGTCTCGGTGGCCGCCATTGGCGCTCTGACTGCCATGGGCGGTGACCTGAATACGATGTTCACCACCGTGTCCGCCGCGCTGAACGCCGCGGTTGGCGGCGGCGGCGCACCGGCGCCGTAAGACCTGCCGATCGGTCGGGGGTGGCCGCTGGTCACCCCCGGTCGCCGCCTGATGCACAAACAAGACCAAGCCTGGTCGCCAACCTGCCGAGTCGCCAACCCTGAAAGACTCCATTCCCCCTTGCCGCGAGCACGCCATGACGGCCTACGAAAGTCTGCAGGCTCTGACCCTGATTGCCTTTGTCGGGTTGCTCGTCTGGGCGGCCCTGCAGGATCTGCTGACCTTTACGATTCCCAATGCCATTCCTGCCGTCCTTGTCCTGCTGTACCCGTTTCATGTGCTGGTCGCCGAACCCCACCCTGCATGGCTGATGAGCACCGCAATAGCGGGCGTGGTTCTGGCCTTGGGGATGGGTCTGTTTGCCCTTGGTCTGTTCGGCGGTGGCGATGCGAAGCTGCTGGCGGCCCTGGCGTTGTGGGCAGGACCGTCTCAGATCCTGCCAACTCTATTCGTCATCGCCCTTGCCGGCGGGGTGCTGTCCGTCCTGGCCTGGCTGCCACAGATTGAACGCCTGAAGTTCGCCCCTGTCCGTATGCGGCCAAGCCCCGGCACTCGGTTCAAGTCACGACGTGAAGTGCCCTATGGCCTGGCTATCGCCGCCGGCGGACTTGTTCTGTCCGTGCACCTGATTGCCGCCTAAGCGGACATCCGCCTGAAGCGCACAAGGAGATCACAACCGTGCCATCACCCAGAACACTGCTGCTTATCGTCCTGGCTCTGGTTGTCGCCGGCACCACCGCCCTGATGGCTCGTGGCTGGATTCAATCCGAGCGCCAGGCCCTGGCCGGCCTGACCCGGCCGGTGATCGTCGAGGCAGACCTGACGGAGATACTGGTTGCCGCCCGCGATATTCCGGCCGGTACTTTCGTCACCGAGTCGCACCTCAGGTGGCAGGCCTGGCCGGCTGACAATCTGTCGGACACCTATGTGGTGCAAAGCGACGACGCAGGCGAGATTTTCGTCGGTGCGGTTGTGCGTAGCGGCATAGCCGAAGGCGAACCGATCACAACAGGACGGGTTGTGCGTCCCGGCGACCGCGGGTTTCTTGCCGCGGTGCTGCAGCCCGGTCACCGGGCCATCTCCGTCGCCGTCAATGCCACCTCCGGCATCTCCGGATTTGTCTTTCCGGGCGACCGGGTCGACCTAATCCTGACTCATGCGGTGCAGTATGAAGACCGGCCGCCACGCCATGCCGCAGAAACCATTATGTCCGATGTGCGTGTCCTGGCCATAGACCAGAGCACGGACGATCAGGAAGGTGAGCCGACCCTGGCCAAGACAGCGACACTGGAGGTAACCCCCCGCCAGGCGGAGGTTATCGGTGTCGCCAGCGAGCTGGGTCATCTCTCGCTCAGCCTGCGCAGCATGGCGACCGCCGAGACGCCGGACATCCTCCGTACCTTTACCTGGGACAGCCAGGCCAGCCGCCTGATTCCATTCGACGCCACGGGACGCGTCGTGCGCGTCGTGGTCAGCCGCGGCAACAAGGAAGAAATTGTCGAGCTCGGAGCCCCCTGACCATGACCAGCTCCATCCGGTCCTGGTGGACCCTGGCAAGGCAGCATGCGGTCGGTTTTGCCGTGGCCGTCGTCCTGTCGGCTGTAGCCGTGGCGCTACCGGTGACGGAGTCCCATGGCCAGGCCACGAGCCTGACTCCGGCCAGCGAAGCGATCATGCTTGAGGCCGGCAAAGGCATGTTGCTGCGGCTGGAGGGGGCAGCGGCCTCCGTCTTTGTGGCCGACGCCAAGATCGCAGACATAGACGTCAAATCATCGCGGCTCATCTACCTGTTCGGTGTGACGCCCGGCGAAACCACGCTGTACGCGGTGGGCGCAGACGATTCCGTGCTGGCCAGCGTCGAAGTCCAGGTCAGCCACAATATCGCCCGCCTGCAGTCCGCCATCCGAAACCTGGCGCCCAACTCCACCGTAGATGCCCGTTCGCTCAATGGCTCTGTGATCCTGTCCGGCATGGCCCTGTCGGCTGCCGAGGCGGAAGAAATCCGCCGCATGACCGTGCAGCTCGTCACGTCGCCGGACCAGATCATCAATCAGATGCGTGTGGCCAGCCCCAACCAGATCAACCTGCGGGTCAAAGTGGCCGAGGTGTCCCGTGAAGTCACAAAGAATCTCGGCTTCAGCCTGGACGCGGTGGGCACCCCCGGCGGTTCCGTCATCGGGCTGGTTACGGGCCTCTTCACACCAGGCCCGGGCGGCATTCTGGGCGGCCGTCCATCAGTGTTCGAGACCTTCTCCGGCGGCGCCGCCTTTGGCAACATTTCGCCGGGCAGCTTTGACATCAACGGCCTGATCGACGCCCTGGAAGAGGAAGGACTGATCTCGGTCCTGGCGGAGCCCAACCTGACCGCGCTGTCGGGCGAAACCGCTAGCTTTCTTGCGGGCGGTGAGTTCCCGATCCCGGTGCCGCAATCGGGCGACCGGATCACCATTCAGTTCAAGAACTTCGGCGTATCCCTGGCCTTCACCCCAACGCTTCTGGCGGACGGGCGGATCAATCTGCGGGTGCGGCCGGAGGTCAGCCAGTTGTCAGTGGCCGGCTCTATCGAAATCGGTGGCCTGACCATTCCAGCCCTGACCACACGACGGGCAGAGACAACGGTTGAACTGGGCTCCGGCCAGAGTTTCGCCATAGCCGGCCTGCTGCAGAACAACACCACTCACGATCTGCAGAAGTTTCCCGGTCTCGGCGACATTCCCATTCTCGGCACCCTGTTCCGCTCGACCCGCTTTCAGCGCGATGAAAGCGAACTCGTCATCATTGTGACGCCGTATATCGTCCAGCCATCCAACCGACAGCTTGCCCTGCCGACCGATGGCCTGACGGCGCCCAGCGACTATCAGCGGATCGTCTCGGGCCAGGCCTACAGTCCGTCCCTGCCGCCGCCGCCAACAGGCCCGGTGTCCAGCGGTGGCAATAGCCTGGCCGGTCCCGCCGGATTCATCCTGTACTAGGGAGCCATCGATGGCCGCATATCCCATGACACGCTCGCCGGGTCGCCGAATTGGCCTGCTGATTGCCGCCTCCCTGGTGTTGCTGAGCGCGTGCAGTCGCACAGATGCTTTCCACCAGGCGGAGTTGCCCCGCACAAGCGAGGTCACCTTCGTTCACTTCGTCTACCCCGTTGACTTCACGCCAGGCACTACGTTCATCAGCGTGGCGGACGAGACCAAACTGGCCGTATTCGTGTCGACCCTGACACCGGGCGCGGCCGACCGCTTCTGGATTGTCGCCGATGGCAACAGTCCTCTGGAGCGCAGTCGCTCCATGTCCCTTGCAGCCCTTTTGGGACGAACCGGCATCCAGGCGCCGATACGACCGCGGCAGGGCGGGCAAAGCGCAGGCCCAGATACAGGGAACAGCCTTACCCTTGTCGTCGAGCGGGCGATTGTGACGCCGCCACACTGTGGCCACTGGCCAAAACCGTCCGGCGGCGATTCAACCAATCAGCCATTGCCGCTGGGCTGCGCCAATGCATCCAACCTGGCGCTGATGATCGCCGACCCCCGCCACCTGCTGTTTGGCTCCGCACCGGGCGCCGCGTCCGCCATCCAGGGCAGCGCCGCCGTCGGTCGCTATTTCAACGGTACGACCTATCCCCTTCTGGATGCCAGCACGGGGTCACAGGAATGAACCAAGCGCTGGCCCGTGCGCCGCACCATGCCGAGCACGATGATAGGGCCGAACCCCTGCTTGCCTTCGTCAGCGATGCCGGTTCGCGGCAAGCGCTCAGCGAGCTGGCGCTGGAACGGGACATTCCGGAGACGCTGCTGGCTGAGGGCGGTATAGATGACGCCCTGGCGGCGGCCGCTAACGGCCGCCACCCGCGTGTGCTGCTTGCCGACATAGACGATGCGGAAGACGCCCTGCGTGACATCCGGACCCTCACCGCCGCCTTGCCGCAAACGCGGATCATCGCGCTTGGCAGCAAGAATGACGTCTCTCTCTATCGCGCGCTGCAGGCCGCCGGCGCACGCGACTATCTGACCAAGCCGCTGAACGGCGAAGAGCTGGCGCGGATTCTCGACTCGCCGGACTTGCCGGCCCTGACAGCGGCCGTTGCACCCCGCGCCGGCGGCAAGTCTCTTGCGGTGGTCGGTATTCGCGGCGGAGTCGGCGCCAGCACCCTGTCTGTCAACCTGGCATGGCTTCTTGCCCACAAGCATCGGCGTCCGACCGCTCTAATTGATCTGGACCTGCAATACGGGTGCTGTGCACTGGCCCTGGATCTGCTGCCCAATCACGGCCTGCGCGAGGTTCTTGAGAGCCCGTCACGCATTGATGAAATGCTGATTGCCAGCGCTACCATCAAAGAGAGCGATCAGCTTGATGTTCTGGCGGGCGAAGAGGCGTTTGACGACCCGGCTACGATCAGCCCGCACGCACTGGACATCCTGATTCATACGCTTGAGCGCGACCACGAGTATGTGATTCTCGACACACCGCGCAGTCTTGCCGGCCAAATGACAAGCCTGACAGAAACCGTGGACACCCTGGTTCTGGTGACAGACCTGACACTGGCCGGTATGCGGGACACGGTGCGCTGGCTCGAACAACTTGGCGACGTTCCCGGTGAGAATCGGCGCTTGCTGGTGGCCAACCGTGTCGGTGAAGCGAAGACCGACATCACACGTCGTGAGTTCGAGCGTGCTGTCGGTGTGAGTATTGATCTGGAGTTGCCCTGGGACCCCCGCGCCCAGCAGGCGGCGAACACCGGCAAGGCCATGGCCACCATGTCAGGCAAGTCCAAGCTGGCACACGCACTGGCCGGCGGTGTGGCCGGGCTAACCGGTATTACCGTGGAGCGCCGACGCGGGCTGCGCCTGTTCAACCGGGCCGCCGCATGAACATCGTACGGATAGAGCCTGGGTCGAAAACCGGCGCTCCCGTACAACGGCCGGGCGGCGATCTGACCACCTCGGCAGACGCCGCGGCCCGTTCCGGGCTCACCGCGGCCGGTCTACTGGAGGCGGTCGCAGATGGTGACACGGCCGACCTGGCCCGCCAGGTAGGCGATGCCATTGACGACGGCTTGAAGCAAGCAGGCGTCAAGCTGTCAACCATCCAGCGACGCCAGTTGGCTGGCCGCTGGCTTACCACTTTGCGCCAGCAGAGCCGCGATGCCCGGCGTGCGGTGCAGGATTCGGCGCGCGCCGCCGCTTTGGCACCGACGACAGGACTAAAAACCGGCCCCGTGATGCACGATATCACGGTTGGCAATAGCGAGACACCAGAAGACCCGTCTCACGCGTTTCTAACAGACACACCGTCAGAATCCGTCGCGACTTCGCCGGAAGAGGACCGGGCAACCCGCAACCGCGATGCCATCGATCAGGCCAAACGGCAGATCCAGCCCGTGCTGATCAATCGCATCGATGTGGGGACCGCCCTTACCCTGGACCGCACGGAACTGCGCAGCCAGATCCACGAGGTCGTCGGCGAGCTTCTGGTCGAGCGTCGCATTCAGCTCAACAAGGCAGAACAAGGACAGCTTGTTGCCTCCTTGATGAACGACCTGCTGGGCCTCGGCCCGCTGGAGCCTCTGCTGGCTGACGACAGCATCACTGACATCATGGTCAACGGGCCGGCGCAAATCTATGTGGAGCGCGCCGGCAAGCTGGTGCTGACCGATGTCCGGTTCGAGAACAATGTTCATGTGATGAACGTGGCGACGCGGATCGTTACCGCCATCGGCCGCCGTATTGATGAATCCAGCCCCATGGTTGATGCCCGGCTGGCCGACGGCAGTCGTGTCAACATCATCATCCCACCGCTGGCAATTGATGGTCCTTCCATCTCCATCCGCAAGTTTTCGAAGAAGAACATCACCCTCGATGTCATGGCCCATCAGGCCAATCTGTCCGCCGACATGTCAACGACGCTCAAGATCGCAGCACGGTCGGGTCTCAATATTCTGATATCCGGCGGTACGGGGTCCGGCAAGACAACTCTGCTTAACGCGCTGTCGCGACTGATTGATCCGGGCGAACGCGTAGTCACTATCGAAGACGCCGCCGAGCTGCAATTGCAGCAACCCCACGTCATACGCCTGGAGACCCGCCCCCCAAACCTGGAAGGCGGCGGCGAAATCACCATGCGCGATTTGGTCAAGAACGCGCTGCGCATGCGGCCCGACCGTATCATTCTGGGCGAAATTCGTGGTTCGGAAGCGGTTGACATGCTTCAGGCCATGAATACCGGGCATGACGGGTCCATGTGTACGGTCCATGCCAACAACCCACGCGAAGCCATGACGCGCCTGGAAAACATGGTGGGCATGGCGGGCATCAACCTTCCCGCCCAGGCAGTCCGGACGCAGATCGCCGCAGCGGTTGACCTGATTGTTCAGGTGGAACGCATGCGCGATGGCGTCCGCCGCATTACCAGCATTGTGGAAATTGTCGGCATGGAAGGCGATGTGGTGACCACACAGGAGCTGTTCACCTTCAAGTTTACCGGCGAGGGAGCCGATGGTCGTCTGACCGGGCGATTCGACTCGTCCGGCCTGCGCCCGCACTTTGCCGAGAAGGCCTCGTACTACGGCCTCGACCGCACACTGATTGACACCGTCGCCCGCAACAGCCCGCCGGGCGCCCCGCTCGCCGGTGGCGGCCATGGCTGAAAGCGGCTCCCTTGTCCTGCTGATCTTTGCCGGCACGACCATCGCCCTGCTGGCCCTGGGGTTCGCTGTCGCCGGCGGCAATCGTCGCCTGCGCAGCCGGCTGGAACGCCAGGTTCTGCGGGTGCGCGGCGGCGCCCACACCCTGGTGCACGGCCCGTCCCTGCGGCGCGACCAGCATGGCGGCCCATGGGAGCGACTGGCCCGCCGCTTCCTGCCCAAGCCCGAAACCCTGCGCCAGCGCCTGCAGCGCACCGGCCGCCCCATCACCCTGGCGCAGTACGCAACCGTCATGGTGGCGGTCGGTGCAGCCGCGGCTTTGCTTGTCCGTCTTATGTTCGGCATGCCTCTGGCCGTCTCTGTAGTCGCTGGCGTCGCCGGCGGATTCGCCCTGCCCCACATACTGGTGGGACGGGTTATCGCCCGCCGCCAGGCAAAATTTCTGGCGGCTTTCCCAGAAGCCATCGACCTGATCGTACGCGGATTGCGATCCGGCCTGCCTGTGTCCCAGACCATCGCCGGTATCGAGGATGAATTGCCCGGACCCATTGGCGAGGAGTTTCGCTTCGCCTCTGAGGCCGTGCGCTTCGGGCAGACACTGGAAGTCGCCGTATGGGAGATGGCGCGGCGGATGGCTCTGCCGGAAGTCAACTTCTTTGCGGTCAGCCTGGGCGTACAGCGCGAGACCGGCGGCAATCTGGGCGAGACCCTGTCAAACCTGGGCGACATTCTGCGACGACGCCGTCACATGCGGCTCAAAGTCAAAGCCATGAGCTCCGAAGCGCGGGCCAGCGCCATGATTATCGGCTCGCTGCCCTTCCTCATGTTTGTCGCCATCATGCTGGTCAACCCCGACTATGCCTCCGCCCTGTTCGAAGATTCCCGCGGCATCATGATGCTGGGAGTCGGGCTCACCAGCATGGGCATCGGCGCCCTGGTGATGGCCAAAATGGTGAGGTTCAAAATCTGATGCGGTTTCCTGATCTGCCTTTGGGCCTGGCGGTGGAAGACGCCGTAGCCCTGTTGGCCGGGCTTGCCGCGGTCATCGCGGTGACTGCGGTGTGGCGTGCGGCAACGGAGCGCCAGCCTGCAACGGGGCGCGCGCGGGCGCTGTCGGCGCGCAAAGATGCCTTGCTCGGCGCCATGCAAACGCCGCGTCGCCGTCGTGGGCTGCGTATGGAGTCGGTCAGCCTGGTTCAGCAGGCCGTGCGATTCCTTCGCCTGCAGACCGGTCGTCAGGCCGACCAGGCACGGGCTAAACTGGCCCAGGCCGGCCACCGCAGCCGCGATGCACTGGGTCTTTTCCTGTTTGCCAAAGTCAGTCTGCCTCTGGTCGCCGGACTGGCCGCCATTGTGGTGTTCTACGCGCCGCAGCTCATTGTCCTGAGTGACATGGGCGCCCTGGCGGCAGCCATTGGTGCAGTGCTGGCCGGCGCCTACGGCCCGGACGTGTTCATCCGCAACATGGCGACAAAACGCCGCCAGGCGATCCAGTTGACCCTGCCGGATGCCCTTGATCTTCTGGTGATCTGTACCGAAGCCGGGCTGGGGCTGGATGCAGCGCTGGCGCGAGTCGCCCGGGAACTCAATGAGGCCAGCCCGGAACTGGCCGATGAATTGGCCCTGGCCGGAATTGAACTGGGTTTCATGCCGGAGCGCCGGATGGCCCTGGACGCCCTGGCCGCGCGCGTACCCCTACCCGGTGTGCGTGGCCTGGTGACGACGTTGATCCAGACCGAACGCTACGGTACGCCGCTGGCCCAGGCCCTGCGGGTGCTGGCCCGGGAAATGCGCGACGAGCGCCTGATGAAGGCGGAAGAGAAGGCGGCGCGCCTGCCGGCTGTCCTGACGGTGCCGATGGTCAGCTTTATTCTGCCGGCCCTGTTCATTGTCCTGATCGGTCCGGCCGTTCTGCGGGTCATCGACACGCTGGGGAGCATGTAGATGCTGCCCCGGTGCATCGACCACGCTACGGGCAGCTTAGCGAGCCAACTGCGCCGCCTGGGCGGGGCGGGTGTAGAGAGCCCGCAATCGCTGCTCTACCGGCATGGCGCGCAGCAATGCATAGAACGCCAGATTACGACGCACGGACTCGGAATCGAGATCCTGCGACGCCAGCGCTGCGGCCGCGCCGTCATTGCCAGCCAGGCCATAGATCAAGGCCAGATTCTGCCGCTCGTGCGGCCCTGCGACGGGATCCGCCGCCAGCGGTTCAGCAAGCGCCAGCGCCTCGTCAAACACTCCACTCAGAGCCAGCGACAGGGCCAGATTGATCCGGGTTCGACGATCATCGGGCCATGTTTCAAGAATCGCGCGGTAGCGTTCCTGAGCGATAGCATGCTCACCCAGCAGATCGCGTGTCACCGCCAGAGCGTTGAGCGCGGCGAGATCGTCCGGTGCGACGGCCAGGGCTTGCTCAAAATGACCCACCGCAAGAGCCGGCTGGCCAAGCATGAGCAGCGTGTTGCCAAGGCCAAGGCGCGCCGCGACATCGCGACCGTCGATACGGATAGCGGCCCGATACGCCTCCACCGCGTCCGGCAGAGCGTTTGCGTCAACCAGCATATCCGCCATGCGGCGCAGCGGGTAAATCGCCGTGCCATCGAGCAGATGAGCCTGCCGATAAAGCGTGATCGCCGTTGCGATGTCGCCTCCGAGGCTGGCCTGATCGGCCGCTTTGACAAGGGCGATGAAGGAGCGGTTCTGCGTCTCTGCCGCATTGGCCGGAACGGATGTGGCCAGATGGGCGGGCGGCGTAGTGGAGCAGGCCGCCACCAGAAGTACGGCGGGAATGATTGCGGCACGGGCCAGCAGTCGGGCGCGAATGCGCGGCATTTTCGTCTCCTTCGGGTTGCCGGTAGGGCTCGACCGTGCGCCGCTTCTCTTGAAAATTCTGTAAACAAAACAATGCGTTATGTCAGTATTAGCGAGGAGTTCATCTAAAATGCGCGGCATCCCATTAAGCCGGTTCCGTCAAGCTCACGATGGCTCCAGCCTGGTCGAGTTCGCATTCGTCGCGCCGCTCTTCCTGATGACCCTGGTGGGTATCATCGAGATCGCCATGACCCTGTTTGTGTCGTCGCTTCTGGAAGGCGGCCTGCGCGATGCAGCGCGCTTTGGCATTACCGGCTTCACACCCGCCGGTGTCACCCGTGAGGAAGCGATCCTGGATCACATCGATCAGGTGACGCTGGGCCTGATTGATCCGGCAGATATACAGATCGTCGCCATGATCTACCCTGACTTCGACCAGATCGGTGGCGAAGAGCCCTATGACGACACCAACACCAACGGTCAGTGGGACGTGGGCGAGTCCTATAACGACATCAATGGCAACGGCCAGTGGGACGCCGATATGGGCCAGGCCGGCATGGGCGGCCCTGGCGACGTGGTGGTCTACAGCCTGGAGGCCCCGTGGACGATCATGACGCCGCTCCTGTCCAGTGTTCTGGGCGAAGACGGCCAACTCATGCTGCGCGCCTCGATTGCAGTTCGCAACGAGCCCTTTCTCAATGCCGGTGTCGGAGGATGACTGCCATGACTCTCCGCTCGCTCCTACGACGTATGTGGTCTGACCGCAGTGGCGCCCTGCTTGTGGAGTTCGCCATTGCCATTCCGATTCTGCTGTCGGTTACGCTGATCGGTACAGACACGGCGCGCATGATCCTGCTTCAGCAGAAACTAGACCGGGCCGCCGTAACACTGGCTGATTTAGCGGCCCAGGCCGAAAGCCTGGACATGACCGATATCGGCAACCTGCTGACCGCCGTCGGCAGGATCGCCGACCCCTATCCACTGGGCCCGCAGTCGGCCATTGTCCTGACAAGTGTCCGCAAGCCCGCCGGCACCAGCGCCATCATTGACTGGCAACAGGTCAGCGGTGGTCTGTCGGCGGCCAGCGAAATCGGCGTCGGCGATGGCGCCACCGCCACGCTACCGGCCGGGTTTTCCCTGCTGGACGGCCAAACGGTTATCGTGGCCGAAGTGTTCTATGAACTGGAGCCACTGTTTCTGACCGAGTTCGGCACACAGTCCATCTATCGCCGCGCCTTCTATCGTCCGCGCTATGTGGAGGCAGTGACGTTCAACGGAGGCTAGTCCGGGGGACGACCGTGGCTTCGGCCTTACCCTGGACGGCCTGTTGGCACAAAGAGCGCATCCGGCAAGGCGCATTGATCGCCCTCCCCTGGCATAGGTAGACTGCCGGCCACAGGGAGGCAGCCATGACCGACAGCGACCATCGCAGCGAGTTCTATCCGACCCCGCGCTGGGTGCGCATCATGTTCAACGGCGTCTGGGTGGCGGACAGCAAGAAGGCCATGCTGCTGCGGGAATCCGGTCGCCTGCCACTCTACTATTTTCCGCGCGAGGATGTGCGGACCGACCTGCTGTCGCCGTCCGACCATTCAACCCACTCAGACCACAAGGGCGACGGCGTCTTCTGGGACGTCACGGTTGGCGACCGCACGGCCGACCATGCGGCCTTTACGTTCCACAATGCGCCGCCAGGTGGCCCCGACCTCAGTCAACACCTCGCCTTTGAGTGGCGACAGATGGACCATTGGTTCGAAGAAGACGATGAAGTCTTCGTTCACGCCCGGGATCCGCACAAGCGCGTGGACGCCATGCAGTCGTCGCGGCACTTTGAGATCAAGGTGGATGGCGTCACCGTTGCCGATACGCGGCGGGCAACCCTGCTGTTCGAGACCGGGCTGCCAGGCCGTATCTACATTCCCAAGGACGATGTGCGGGTTCAGTATCTTGAGCCGTCGGACAGTCAGTCCGCCTGTCCCTACAAGGGGGTAGCCAACTACTATTCCCTGAAGGTCGGGGAAAAGCTGCACCGGGATCTGGTGTGGTACTACAACTATCCGATTGCCGAGTGCCCGAAGATCGCCGGCCTGCTGTGCTTCTACAGCGAGAAAGTGGATATTCTCGAAGACGGCGAGCTGCTGGATCGTCCCAAGACGCCCTTCGCCTGACCCCAGGCAAACCGGCGCAAGATATACCGCCGCGACGGATGAGCGGGCTCAGCGGCGCCCGGGAGCCGGGCCGGACTGGTCCCTGTCCGTATCCGGCGGCAATGATTTGACCATCGCCGAGCGCGCCACCGGATCCAGTCGATCATCCAACGCCTGGCGGTCCATGATGCGGTTCAGCCAGGCCGGGCGATCCGCTGTCACAACATTCTGATAACCCTGATCGGCATACCAGGGAGCATTCCACGGGATGTCTGTAAAAGTAGTGAGCCAGGCGCTGTCGGCGCCCTGCTCTGCCAGCCACGATTCGGCGGCAGCCATCAGCGCGCGGCCGCATCCCCGGCGGCCCCAGTCGCAGCGGACGCTAAGCTCCGCCACATAGCCGGCTCCTTCTTCCAGCCGCGCCAGAATGAATCCGACCGGACGCCGGTCATGCCAGGCCAGGCTGGCGAATCCTGTGCGCAGGTGAAGCGAAATCGTATGGCCTGACGTGGGCTCGGCTGTGGCAACGAATGAAAATGGCGTCTCGGCAAAACGGCGACCCGCATCGCGTTCGATGTCTTGCATGATCGGGATGTCGGTCGGTAAAGCCGGGCGCAAACTGATGGTCAGCACGGCGATCCTGATCTGTGCAGATTGTCAGGGCCGATGGTGCCCAGGGGCGGATTTGAACCACCGACACGCGGATTTTCAGTCCGCTGCTCTACCAACTGAGCTACCTGGGCGCACCGGAACCGCCGGAAAGCGGCCGTTCGGCAAGACAGGCTTATAGTAGACCGGGCTGCGGCAAGTCCAGTCGTCCCATCAATCCCCAAGCCTGCGCGGGGCACTGTTATTCGTCCTCTCCCTGGCCGTCCCCGGCCAGCCCGGAGCCAGCCGACTCATCGTCGCCTGAGGTGATGCGGTAGCGGCCGCCAAGCCAGTTCATCAGGTCGTCATCGGCGCAGTGGCGCGAGCAAAACGGACGATAGCGCGGCGTCGTCACGGCGCCACACAAGGGGCAGCGGCCGCCGACACGAACCTTCGCCGGACCCTGCGGCAGCGCCTTTGCACCGGACCCGTCTGGTGAATCCGCTGGCGGAGAGGCCTCCCCCTTCCGGCCTCGCCCGGCCTTATCGCACGTCAAAGCCACCTCCTGACCGTGCATCCGACAGGGTCTCTACACGAACCTCCACCGGTTGGACCAGCCCCAGCCGGTCCTTCAGACACTCAGCGACCAGCGCGGAGGTGGTCACAACCAGGCTATCCGCAGGCCGACGGCGCCGGATCGCCAGCAGCGCGCGCAGAATATCCCCGGCCACAATGCCCGGGCGCATGGTCCTGACCGAGGCCGGCGACAGAAGCCTTTCCGCTAAACCCGGCCCGATACGACGACGCGTCAACTCCACATGGCCCAGCGGCGTCCAGCCAAGAACATGAACGCCCGCCGGATCCGCTTTGGTTCGTGCTCTTAGCATCTCGAGAAGATCATGGCGTGCCGACCGCGGCGGGGCGATGAAATCAATGATGATCGCCCCGGCCAGGCTGCGGAGCTGAAGCTGGCGGGCGATCTCAGCAGCGGCGGCACGATTGGCAGCCATCGGATCGCCAGCCCCGGAATTGACGTCAATCGTGGTCATGGCCGCCCCTGATTCGATGATCAACGACCCGCCGCCAGGCAAAGCCACGTGGTTGCCGACCAGTTCGGCCAGTTGCTCACTGACCCCCTCTGTCTCAAAGAGCGGCCCGGCACCATCGTGCAGGCGCAGCTGCTGGCCGATCTCCGGCGCCTCGGCCTCTGTGAAACGCCGTGCTGCCGCCAGTTGGGCTGCGCTGTCCACGACGATGTCCGTCACCGGCGATGGCGTCATGTCCCGCAGAAACAGGTGCAGCGGTTCAGGCGCCGGCCTGATCAACGTCGGCGCCGTAGCCTCACCACACAGACGCTCGATTTCCGTGAGGGCATGGTCCAGCCTGGTCAGGTCGGCCAGCAAGCGGTCAGCCGGCAGGCCACTACCAGGCGCCCGGACCAGCAGAGCGCGGCCGTCAGACACCGCAGCCCGTAGCAGGGAGAGCAAGCGGTCGCGTTCCTGGCCGTGCCCGACATCCGATGACAGACGCACCTGATGGTTTTGGCCAGGCCGACCACGGCAAAGCGAAAGAGCGCGGCTGGTGACCGTCAGAGTCTGACTGACCCGCGCCTCCTTGTCCGCCCAGGCCGCGGATTCGATCTGCACCGGCAAGAGGCTGCCTTCAGCAAGGGCCCTGGGCGGCGACTTGCCGAGACGCAAAAATGCAACGCCGCCGCCATCCAGTCGCAGCCACGCCGCGGCCGGATGGCGGCTGACCCGTTCGACACGGCCAATATGGATGGCGCCCGGCGCCATAGCCTCCGGTTCGCGGATCATCTCAAACGCTTCAATCCGGTCGTCAACCAGGAGTGCCGCCCGGCCGTCCTGTGGCAGGCATGAAATCAGCAAGCGAGCCTGAATCCTCGCCCCCGGACGTCCTGCCGCAGCACTTACCAACGCAGACCCATGCCATGCAGCAGCCCGGCGGTCTCATGCAGGGGCAGCCCGACGACGCCGGAGTAGGACCCGCTGAGAAACCGGACAAACGCCGCGGCACGGCCCTGAATGGCATAGGCACCGGCCTTGCCGCGCCACTCCTGGCTTGCCAGATAGCTCAGGAGCTCTCCGTCGGACAGGCGCTTGAAGGTGACAATTGTCGTGACCACCCGCTGACGCACGGCACCAGACGGCGATATCACGCAGACCGCCGTATGAACCCGGTGGCGACCACCGGACAGAAGACCCAGAGACAGCCGCGCCGCGCCCTCGTCCTCGGATTTGCCTAAGGCACGGCGGCCTTTGGCCACGACCGTATCGGCCGCCAGCACGAAGCGGCCGGGACAGCGCCCGGCCACGGTGGTAGCCTTGGCCAGGGCCAGACGAACGGCCGTCTGTCGGGGGAGCTCGCCGGCCAACGGCGCCTCATCAACGACTGGCTCCACGACCTCCACGTCCGACAGACCAATCTGCCGCAACAGGTCGCGACGGCGCGGCGACGCAGACGCCAGGACCAGAGCTGCCGACGAAGGAGACGAGCGTTCAGGCTCCGGCGTCATGCCGCACCGCCTGATCCGGCCGGACTCTAACGGAACCGGAACGTAATTCGACCCTTGGTCAGGTCGTATGGGGTCATTTCCACCGTGACTTTATCGCCGGCTGACACCCGAATGCGGTTCTTCCGCATTTTGCCCGACGTATGGGCCAGCACTTCATGGTCATTCTCCAGCTTCACGCGAAACATCGCATTAGGCAGAACTTCCATGATGGTACCGCTGAACTCGATAAGCTCTTCCTTGGCCATGAGACCTCTTGCCATGGTGGACCGGTGCACAAATTGGGCACCCTGGTCCGGCGGGTCAAGGCTCTTCGCGGCCGCTGCCTAGCCCGGCCAGCCCGGATGGCGGGGATTCAGGCGTGGAAAACCGGTCCAGGATACGCTGGGCCAGTGCGTCACGGACCTCACGAAAGGCCTGCAGCCGCACGGTGCGGCTACCCTCGACCACGGTCGGGTCAAAGGTGTTCCAGAAGACGACCTCACAGCTCATGGTGCGGGTCATCTCGACGGCCCTGTGCTGTGCCTCCGGCGACAGGGTGATAACAAAATCAAACGAGGCGTCCTCCAGATCGTCGAAGGCCTTGGCCACGTGCCGTGACATGTCGATGCCGGCTTCGGCCATCACAGCACTCATGAACCCGCTGGGCTCGCCGACCCGCAGGCCACACGAGTCAACATAAACGCGATCACCGAAATAGCGCTTCATCAGACCTTCGGCCATGGGCGAGCGAACGGTGTTGTTCGTGCAGGCAAAAAGCACAGCGGATGGAAGCCCGGCCAATCGTTCAGGCCCGGATATGCAGCACGCAGACCAGCGTGAACAGGCGGCGGGCGGTGTTGACGTCCATCTGCACGCGCTGGACCAGCCGCTCACGCAAGAGATCGCTGCCTTCGTTGTGCAGACCGCGGCGCCCCATGTCGATGGCTTCAATTTGCGACGGTGATGCTGAGCGGATCGCGTTGTAGTAGCTCTCACAGACCGTGAAATAGTCCTTGATGATCCGGCGGAATGGCGACAGCGACATGCCAATGGTGGTCAGCGGTTGCTCCGCCTCGTCACGGATGTCGAGCCGCAGACGACTATTGTCTTCGATGGAAAGGTGCAGGCTGAACGGTCCGTCAAACCCTTCGACCGGCGCGAATGTATTCTGTTCCAGCAGATCAAAAATCGCCACGGCCCGCTCGTGCTCGACGTCCGGCCCGCGCCGTACGATCGTTCGTTCGTCCAGCGAGACTTTGGCGATACGTTGATCGGAACGGGCGCTATCGTCGCTCACAGGAAAACCGGCATGTGTTCAGCGGCCAGGCCCGCAAACCATGGCATGGCCGGCACCGGACTAATCATGGCGACTATGGTGCGGACTGTCGTCAGGCATCATGTCGGTCTCGTGCACCGGCAGCCAGGCGGTTGGCCAAGGCTCATCCAGATCGGTCAGCCGGCAGTCTATGGCGTCACATGTCAAACGCAGCTCCGATCCGCCGGCGAAGCGCAGCAATACGGATGAGCCGTCCGTCGTCATGGCCAGGAGGCAGAGGAAGGAACGGGACTCCGCAGGCCCGCGGCGCAGATCCGGACCGCGCTGCTGAACCCCGCTGACGCCACGAAAAGTCAGGCTGGCGTGAACCCGCTGGAAAGATGGCCGCCCGCCCACGGCCGCCGCTTCCCAGCGAAAGCGACTGGCAACCAGCACAAAGCTGCCGTCCCGCTCCAGCCAGGTCATGTCCTCCGGCGCAATCACCGCGTCCTGCAGCATGGCGGAAATAACCGCGATATCCTCGCCGTCACGCGCCGCCAGCTTCAGTCCATCGACCATATGTCCGCCCCATCACAGCGATCAGCTCCCGCCGGTCAGCCCGGCACGCGCTCTACGGACGCGCCACAGCCAGAAAGCTTTTCCTCCAGCCGCTCATAACCACGATCCAGATGATAGACCCGATTGACCATCGTCTCACCTGTGGCGACCAGACCGGCCAGAATAAGCGAAACGCTGGCGCGCAGATCGGTCGCCATGACCTGGGCGCCGGTCAGGCGGGGGACGCCACGAACCATGGCGGAGGCGCCGTGCAGGTTGATATTGGCGCCCATGCGCATGAGTTCCGGCACATGCATGAACCGGTTCTCGAAGATCGTTTCGGTGATCATGGAGGCGCCACCGGCGATGGTCATGGCGGCCATGAACTGCGCCTGAAGGTCAGTGGGAAAGCCTGGAAACGGCTCGGTCATGACGTCAACACCCAGCAGTGGGACGGAGCCGCGGGCCACGGTCAGCGCGCCATCCACCTCCCCCACATCCGCCCCCGCTTCCACCAAGCTGTCCAGCAGCGAGGCCACCAGATCACGTCTGGCGCCGGACAGTGTGACCCGACCACCGGTCATGGCCACAGCGATGGCGTAGGTGCCGGTTTCAATGCGGTCCGGCAGGATATGGTGGTCAGCGCCGGTCAGCCGCTCAACGCCGGTAATGCGCAACGTATCCGTGCCAATGCCGGAGATGCGGGCGCCCATGGCCACCAGGCAATGGGCCAGGTCGGTCACTTCGGGCTCACGGGCGACGTTTTCCAGAACGCTATCGCCGCGCGCCAGGGTGGCCGCCATCAGCACATTTTCAGTTGCCCCAACCGAAACATTGGGAAAGACGAAATGGGCGCCCTTCAGCCCAGCCGGCGCCCGCGCCTCCACATAGCCCTGGTCCAAACTGATTTCGGCGCCGAGAGCAGCCAGACCCTTCAGGTGATAGTCCACCGGCCGGGCGCCGATGGCGCAGCCGCCGGGCAACGACACCCGCGCCCGGCCATGGCGCGCCACCAGCGGTCCCAGAACCACAATGGACGCGCGCATCTTGCGCACCAGATCATAGTCGGCCTCGGTCTGGCGGACGCCGCCGCCATTGAGGGTCAACGCCCGGCCGGCGAGAGACTGCTCAACCCCCAGTTGCTTCAGGAGATCGCCCATAGTGCGGATATCCGCCAGATCCGGCAGGTTGCCCAGCACCAGGTCCTGGTCGGTCAGCAGAGCCGCGGCCATGAGCGGCAGGGCGGCGTTCTTGGCCCCACCAATAGGGATTGTCCCCTGTAGCGGGCGGCCACCGACAATGCGAATACGATCCATGAAGCAGGCCTATCCGGCAGGGATGGCGAAAGAATGGCCCACTAGAGCCGCGGCAGGGTGACGCCGCGCTGCCCCTGATATTTGCCGCCGCGGTCGCGATATGACACCTCCGGCGGGCTATCCCCCTTGAGAAACAGGAACTGGGCGGCGCCCTCATTGGCGTAGACCCTGGCCGGCAGCGGCGTGGTGTTGGAGAACTCCAGCGTCACATGGCCCTCCCATTCCGGCTCCAGCGGCGTCACATTGACGATGATGCCGCACCGGGCATAGGTGGATTTGCCAAGGCAGATGACGATCACATCCCGTGGTATGCGGAAATACTCGACGGTGCTGGCCAGGGCGAAGCTGTTGGGTGGAATAACGCAGACATCCTGTTCGCGATCCACAAAGCTGGTGTCGGAAAAGGCTTTGGGGTCCACCGTCGCAGAATCCACGTTGGTGAATATCTTGAAAGCCCGCGATACCCGGGCGTCATAGCCGAAAGACGACAGGCCGAAAGAAATGACGCCATCGCGCGACTGGCGATCAACGAAGGGTTCAATCATGCCCTGCTCCACAGCCATGCGGCGAATCCAATGGTCGGGCATTACAGACATAAGCGCACCTGAATCGGTCGGGAATTGGTCATGACCTGCCGGTTTGTAGCGGAGGGCCGCAAACGCCTCAAGCGCGGGCCGCCGGCCGTGGCCGGAAACCTAGCCATCGTCGCCCCTGTCGCGGTCAGCGTCGGCGTTCCGGTCAGCGGCATGATCGGTGTCTGTGTCCGGCGTGGTCGAATCATCGCGGGCATCCCGCTGCCGCCGGCGCAATCGGAGGTTGCGCCGTAGCGCCGCCGCCAGACGGGCATCGCGACCATCGTCGCCGGCCGGCGCGGCCGACCGGCCGGACCCGCTGGTCTTGCCGCCCGGCCTGTCCCCGGGCTTGGCCGATGCAGTCATGACGCTTGCATGGTGGAGGAACCCTCATTGCCGTATAGAGACATGCAGGCATAAGCCCGTCCGTCGCCAGGGTCCAGCCGGAGATGACTTTGAGAGGTCGTGCATATGTGGGGGCCGGGCAATTGCTCCCTCGACCACGCGGGGTCGATATGGCAATGTGCGCGCCGTTTCAATGGGCTGCCGTAGCTCAGGGGCAGAGCACCTCCTTGGTAAGGAGGGGGTCGGAGGTTCGATTCCTCCCGGCAGCACCAGGCCGCGACATTGAAACAACAGATATCGTCTTAGGATGATCAGCCCTGTGGCGGTCAGGGATTACCGGCGCCCTCCAGGCGATGGGCCTCGCCGACCAGGGGCTCGGGCAGACAGTCCGGCCGGGCCAGGGTGCGGTAGCACCAGACATCCATGGCCGGCGGCGGGCCGCTCAGGTGTACGCTGCCGCGCGCCATGATGCTCTCCTGGCTGGCCCCCAGACTATCGTAGAAACTGCCAAGTTCGGCCTGCCACGCGGTCGTGTCGGCGCAGGCCGCAAGCAGGAGCAGGGCCACGGCCGCGGCCAGCGGACGCCCCAGCGGGCGCTCCAGCGGGCGCTGATGAGTCGGCCTTGCACCCCATCGCGGCATGGCAGACAGAGGCGCAATGCCACGGGGTAGCCGCGCTGCAAGCGACAGCGTGCTGGACGGGTGATCCGGCTCATTCATGGGCAAAGAGTGCGCCCTGGCCGATTACCGGCTCGTAAACGGCCATCCGTGGCGGCGATGTGAGCAGAGAGCGGCGGAAAGCCGGGCTTTTCCCGCCGAACGGACAATTGGGCGCAATCAGTCCGGCTCGCCTGACGACCGGTTTTGGCCTATATGTTCGAGCCAGGACCGTTACGAACCGGGTTGGCGCGCATACCGTCGTGGGAGCGCCGCCGCGGCAGGAGCAGGCATGAGTCAGGATATGCTCAAATTCGTTGACCGTAAGGGGCAGATGCCGGACAAGCGCCCGGCCGCTGACCGCCGCCATGACTGGCGCGAGGTCTATGCGCCCTATGAACCGAACACCGCGGCTGAGCAGGCGGCGCGCTGCTCGCAGTGCGGTGTGCCCTTCTGTCAGATTCACTGTCCGGTTCAGAACAATATTCCCGACTGGCTGTTGCTGGCGACCCAGGGCCGCATGGAAGAGGCCTATGAGGTTTCCGCCGGCACCAACAATTTCCCCGAGATATGCGGCCGCATCTGCCCGCAGGACCGGCTGTGCGAGGGCAACTGCGTCATCGAGCAGTCCGGTCACGGCACCGTCACCATCGGCGCCGTAGAAAAGCACATCACCGAAACGGCCTTCGCCGAAGGTTGGGTCAAGCCGCCGCGGCCAACCCATGAACGCAGCGAGTCCATCGGCATCGTCGGCGCCGGGCCGGCCGGAATGGCGGCAGCGGAGCAGCTCCGCCAGTTGGGGTATCAAGTCCACGTCTATGACCGCTATGACCGCGTTGGCGGCCTGATGGTCTATGGCATTCCCAACTTCAAGCTGGAAAAACATGTGGTCCAGCGGCGGGCCGACCTGCTGGTCGAAGGCGGAATCCGGTTTCACCTGAACTTTGAAGTGGGGCGCGACGCCTCTCTGCCTGAGCTGCAGGCGCGGCACGATGCCGTTCTGCTCGCCACCGGTGTTTACAAGGCACGCGAACTGGCGGCACCCGGCGTCGGGCTGGCCAATATCGTGCAGGCCTTGCCTTATCTGACCGCATCGAACCGCATGGGGCTCGGCGAAACCGTGGCAGACTTCGCCAGCGGCCAGCTAAATGCCGCAGGCAAGCGCGTGGTTGTCGTCGGCGGCGGTGACACGGCCATGGACTGTGTCCGTACTGCCGTTCGGCAAGGTGCCCGCTCCGTCACATGCCTGTACCGGCGCGACCGCGAGAATATGCCGGGATCGGCTCGCGAAGTACGTCATGCGGAAGAGGAAGGGGTCGAGTTTGCCTGGCTGGCGCAGCCTGAGGCCTTTCTTGGCGACAGTGAGATCAACGCCATCCGTACCCGTCATATGCGTCTTGGCGCAGCCGACGCATCCGGACGCCGGATAGTCATGGTCGATGAGGACGACGCGTTCTCCGTCGACGCCGATCTGGCAATCATGGCGCTTGGCTTCGATCCCGAAGACATGAACACGACTTTGGGCGCCCCGGATCTGGCCGTGACGCGATGGGGTACCGTTCGCACGCGCTACCCGACCATGTCCACGAATCTTGACGGGGTTTTTGCCGCCGGCGACGTTGTTCGCGGTGCCTCGCTTGTGGTCTGGGCGATCCGCGAAGGCCGTGACGCAGCTGACGG
Source organism: Alphaproteobacteria bacterium (assembly GCA_040218575.1). NCBI lineage: Bacteria > Pseudomonadati > Pseudomonadota > Alphaproteobacteria > Alphaproteobacteria bacterium. Next base: position 395,761 of record JAVJRE010000002.1, read on the forward strand.
TATTCACCAGTGGCTCGCCTCCCGGGCCATGACTCCTGCCATGGCGGCCGAATAGATGAGCGACGAGATCGTAATGACCGGGCCACACGGCAGACACGGGGAAACCCTCGACTCTGATGACTCCGGCGAGGCCTTTGCCCGCAAGTGGCAGGACGAAGCACACCGCTTGCAAGCCAGCGGCCTGTATGACCCGAAGACCGAACACGCGTCGTGCGGCGTCGGGATCGTCGTTGCCACCGACGGCAAGCCGCGGCGACTCGTGGTGGAATCCGCCATCGAGGCGCTTAAGTCTGTCTGGCACCGTGGTGCGGTCGATGCCGACGGCAAGACCGGCGACGGCGCCGGCCTGCACGTGGAAATCCCCAAAGGGTTCTTTGAAGAACACGTCACGCGCACGGGCCATACCTTGAGCGACGGCCCGCTGGCGGTCGGCATGATCTTTCTGCCGCGCACGGATTTCGCCGGCCAGGAGCGCTGCCGGTCCATCGTCGAAACGGAGATCCTGGCGCGCGGCTATACCATCTACGGCTGGCGCCAGGTACCGGTCAATCTGGCGGTGACTGGTGAAAAAGCCAACGCGACGCGGCCTGAGATCGAGCAGATCATGGTCGCCGGGCATGCCAACCAAGCGTCTGACGCTCTTGAACGCGACCTCTACATCATTCGGCGGCGTATAGAGAGTGCGGTGCGCGCCGCGTTCATCAAAGATTTCTACATCTGCTCGCTGTCCGCCCGTTCGATCATCTACAAGGGCATGTTTCTGGCCGAACAGTTGACGGCCTTCTATCCCGACCTGCTGGACGAGCGGTTTGAAAGCCGGTTTGCCATCTACCACCAGCGCTATTCGACCAACACATTTCCCACCTGGCGTCTGGCTCAGCCCTTCCGGATGCTTGCCCATAACGGCGAGATCAACACGCTGTCCGGCAACATCAACTGGATGCGGTCCCATGAGGCGCGCATGCGCTCTGCGGTGTTCGGCGACCATCTGGCCGACCTGAAACCAGTGATTGAGCCTGACGCGTCGGATTCCGCCGCCCTCGACAACGCGTTTGAGCTGCTCGCGCGGGCTGGCCGGCCAGCTCCGATGGTCAAATCGGTCCTCATCCCCGAAGCCTGGTCCAACCGGCCGGGTATGCCCCAGTCCCATCGTGATTTCTACAGCTACTGCAACGCCATTATCGAGCCCTGGGACGGTCCGGCCGCCATCGCCGCGACGGATGGCACCTGGGTGATCGCCGGCATGGACCGCAATGGACTGCGGCCCATGCGGTTCTCGCTGACCCGTGACGGGCTACTGCTAGCCGGGTCGGAATCCGGGATGGTTCCGGTCTATGAGGGCGATATCGTCGAAAAAGGCCGGCTGGGCCCAGGCCAGATGATCGCCGTCAATCTCGACGAGGGCCGTGTCTATCATGATCGCGAGATCAAGGACTGGCTGGCTGGGCAACGTCCATTTGGCGAGTGGGCGAAGCACACCCGGGAATTGTCGCACATCATCGCTGACCATGACGGCGAAGACATCCACTACGTGGGCGAGGAACTGCGCCGCCGGCAGGCGGCGGCCGGCTACTCCATGGAAGAACTGGAACTGCTGCTGCAGCCCATGGCCGAAGAAGGCAAGGAAGCGACAGGATCCATGGGGGACGACACACCGCTGGCGGTGCTGGCGCAGCACTATCGCGGGCTGCACCACTTTTTTCGCCAGAACTTCAGCCAGGTGACGAACCCGCCGATCGACAGTATTCGCGAGCGCGGCGTCATGAGCCTGCGCACACGGCTCGGCAATCTGTCCAATCTGCTTGACGAAAGCGAGGAACAGACCCGCGTTCTGCAGCTTGAATCTCCGGTCCTGACCAATGCCGAACACGCCGCTCTGAAAAGCCATTTGTCCGGAACAGCCCGGCACATCGATTGCACCTTCGCCACGGATGGCGCAGAGCACGGGTTGCGCGAGGCGCTGTCACGCATTCAGGCGGAGGCCGTGCAGGCCGTGCAGGATGGCGCTCGCCACCTCTTTCTGTCCGACCGAGCCATGTCGCCTGATCGCGCGGCAGTCCCTTTGATACTGGCAGCCGGAGCCATTCACAGCCACCTGGTGCGAAACGGCCTGCGCACCGTCGTATCAATCAACGTGGAGAGCGCCGGCTGTCTCGACGTCCACTACTTCGCCGTTCTGATCGGCGTCGGCGCAACGACCGTCAACGCCTATCTGGCGCAGGACTCCATCGCCGATCGCCATCGTCGCGGTCTGTTCGGCGAGACGCCGCTTGAGCAATGCATTCGCAACTTCAAGGCGGCCGTCGAGCAGGGTCTGCTGAAGATCATCTCGAAGATGGGCATCTCGGTCATTTCCTCCTATCGCGGCGCCTACAAGTTTGAAGCAGTGGGCCTGAGCCGCGCTCTGGTCAGCACATACTTTCCGGGAATGTCCTCGCGCATCTCCGGCATTGGTCTGGCGGGTATCCAGCGCAAGCATCTTGATCGTCATGCCGCCGCCTTTTCGGGCAATGTGGTGCGCCTGCCAGTCGGCAGCCTGTACCGTCACCGGGCCAAGGGCGAGATTCACGCCTTTCAGGGTGAGTTGATCCACCTGCTGCAAACGGCGGTCGGCAACGATTCCTACTCCACCTACAAGCGCTACAGCGATCACGTGGCCCAACTTCCGCCGGTAACAATCCGTGACCTTCTGGAGTTTGTGCCTGGCCGCAAGTCCGTCGAGCTGGACGACGTGCAGTCCATCACCGAAATCCGCAAGCGCCTTGTATCACCCGGCATTTCACTGGGGGCCCTAAGCCCCGAGGCCCATGAGACCCTGTCAATTGCCATGAACCGGATTGGCGCGAAGTCCGATTCCGGCGAAGGCGGCGAGGACCCGGCCCGCTACCGGCCGCGCGACAATGGCGACAATGCCTCGTCAGCCATCAAGCAGGTGGCCTCGGCTCGCTTCGGCGTAACGGCGGAGTATCTGAACAACTGCCGGGAAATTGAGATCAAGGTGGCGCAGGGCGCCAAGCCCGGCGAAGGCGGGCAACTGCCCGGCATCAAGGTCAGCGAGATCATCGCCAGGCTGCGCCATGCCACGCCCGGGGTAACTCTGATCTCCCCGCCGCCGCATCACGACATCTACTCCATCGAAGATCTGTCGCAGCTCATCTATGACCTGAAGCAGATCAATCCGGAAGCCAAGGTCTGCGTCAAACTGGTGTCACAGAACGGCATCGGCACGGTCGCCGCCGGCGTCGCCAAGGCCAATGCTGACGTCATCCTGATCTCCGGTCATTCCGGTGGTACCGGCGCCAGCCCGCAGTCGTCGATCAAGTATGCCGGCCTGCCGTGGGAAATGGGTCTGGCCGAGGTCCATCAGATTCTGACCATGAACCGGTTGCGGCACCGGGTGGTCCTGCGGGTTGATGGCGGGCTGAAGACCGGCCGCGACGTGGTGATTGCCGCCATTCTTGGCGCCGAGGAGTTCGGCGTCGGCACCGCCGCCCTGGTCGCCATGGGCTGTCTCATGGTGCGGCAGTGTCATTCCAACACCTGTCCCGTCGGCATCTGCTCACAACAGGAAAGTCTGCGACAGAAGTTTGCCGGGACGCCGGAAAAGGTCGTTAATCTGTTCAGCTTCATCGCCGAGGAGGTGCGCGAGTTCCTGGCTTATCTCGGCGCGCGCCGGCTGGAAGACGTGATCGGCCGCACCGAGTTGCTGGCGCAGGTTATCCGGGGCATTCCCGACCTTGACGATCTCGACCTCAATCCGTTGCTGGTGCAGGCCGATCCGGGCGCCCATGCCGCCTACTCCGTGGTCGAAGGGCGCAACGAAGTGGCCGAAACTCTGGATGCGCAGATGTTGAAGGACGCCCGGCGCGCCCTGGAAGGCGGCGAGAAGATGCAGCTTACCTACAATATCCGGAACACCCAGCGCGCCATCGGCACAAAGCTCTCGTCAAGGATCACGCGACGCTTTGGCATGCGCGGCCTGAAGGACGGGCATATCACGGTGCGCCTGCGCGGCTCGGCCGGCCAGTCGCTGGGCGCGTTTGCCGTTCAGGGCCTGACGCTGGAGGTCTTCGGCGATGCCAATGACTATGTTGGCAAGGGTCTGTCCGGCGGAACGATCATCGTCCGACCGACGCCGGCCAGCCCGCTGGTGACCAACGAGAACACCATCATCGGCAATACGGTTCTGTACGGTGCGACTGCCGGGCAGTTGTTTGCAGCCGGCCAGGCCGGCGAGCGTTTTGCCGTCCGCAACTCCGGTGCCGAGGCCGTGGTCGAGGGCTGTGGCAGCAACGGCTGCGAGTATATGACAGGCGGAACGGTCGTTATCCTGGGCGGGGTCGGCGACAATTTCGCTGCCGGCATGACGGGGGGCATGGCGTTTGTCTATGATCCGGAGAATCGCCTGCCCGATATGATCAACGAAGAAACCGTTATTTTTCAACGCGTTCAGGTAGACCATTGGGACAACAAGGTGCGCGCCATGGTCCGGCGCCATCAGACCATGACCCAGTCCCCGTATGCCGAGCAGATCATCGCCAACTGGGAGAGCGAACTGCGTCACTTCTGGCAGGTTGTGCCTCGGGAGATGCTGTCGCGTCTGCAGCCGCCTGTCACCGCAACAGGCGATAGCGAACTGGTCGACGGGCTTCTGAGCGCCGGAGAATAGGTCCGGCTCTCACTGGGACGGCCGTCAAAGAACCACACGGGGCGCGGCCTAAACAGACACCTGCCAGCGCAGGGTTTCACCGCCCCGGAAGCGGTGAACAACACCACCGGGCAAAGGCGTCGTTTCCGGATGGTGCCAATCGCGCCGGACCAGACTCACCGTCTTCTGATTGACCGGCAATCCATAGAAGCGGGGACCGTTGACAGAGGCGAAACCCTCGAGCGCGCTGAGCGCGCCGGCCTCTTCAAAGACCTCGGCGTACAGCTCCAGGGCGGCGGCGGCGGTGTAGACGCCGGCACGGCCGATTGCCGCCTCCTTGTCACGCAAGGGGTGCGGCGCCGAATCGGTCCCCAGAAAAAAGCGCGAATCACCGGACGTGGCGGCGGCGATCAGCGCCTGCCTGTCGCTGCTCCGCTTGACCACCGGCATGCAGAAGAGATGGGGACGGATACCCGATCCAAGCAGATCGTTGCGGGTGACCATCAGGTGATGCGCTGTCACCGTAGCAGCCAGATGACTTTCCGCGGCCTTGACATAGGCAACCGCCTCGGCCGTGCTGACGTGCTCCATTACGATCTTGAGAGCTGGAAAACGCCGCCGCGTCGGAGCGAGAACGCGCTCTATGAACAGCGCCTCACGATCAAAAATATCGACATCCGGATCCGCCACCTCACCATGGACCAGCAACGGCATGCCGAGCCGCTCCATGCGCTCCAGAACACCGTGAACATGGGCGATGTCGGTGACGCCGGCGTCGGAATTGGTGGTGGCCCCGGCCGGATACAGCTTCGCCGCGACAAACGCTCCGCTGGCGTAGCCGCGCTCAATCTCGTCCGGGTCCGCCGTGTCCGTCAAATAGCAGGTCATCAGCGGCTCGAAGGTGGCAGTCTGCGGCAAGGCCGCCATGATCCGCGCACGATAGGCGAGCGCGTCCGCCGCCGTGCGTACGGGCGGTGTCAGATTGGGCATGATGATGGCGCGGGCGAATACGCGGCAGGTGTCCGGCAGCACCGCCGCCATGACACCATCATCGCGCAAATGCAGGTGCCAGTCGTCGGGCTGGCGCAGGGTAAGGCTCTGTTCAGTCATTGGACGGCCGCTCGTGACATTGGTCATGCAGTGTCAGCGCGGCCGACAGGGCCATGTCAACGGTCAAACCATCCATCAGGCCGGACATGTGGCCGGCCAGCCCCTGCGCCTGCAGCCGGTCGAATGGCTCCGGCGCGCGGACAACCGCTGTATGCTCACCCCACGGACCATAAACCCGCTCATCGGTCGGACCGAACAAGCCCAACGTCGGAGCGCCGACCGCCGCCGCCATGTGCATAAGCCCCGAGTCATTGCCGATATACAGACGCGCTCGCGCCAGGCAGGCCGCCGTCACCGGCAGGTCACAGCGACCGACCAGATCCAGCGTATCAATACCTCCGTCCAAGAGGCCACGCACAACTGCCTGCGCCCGCGCTTCCTCACCGGCACCGCCAAGAACAGCAATCGGCTGCCCGGCAAACCGGCCCCCCGGCCCGCACAGCTGGCGACCCAGCCGGACAAAACGCTCTGCCGGCCATTCCTTGCCGGGCCAGTTGGCGGTCGGTCCCATGGCAACAAACTCGCCACGACCGCCGAGCAGCCGGGCAGCCCTCAGCGCATCATCCGATGTTGGCCAGAGGACCGGCGGCGGCGGATCGGCCAGCCCCAGAACATCTGCCAGCTCGCGCACTTTTGCCTGTTGTACGCGGTACCGGGCAGCACCAGGACGGGCGGTGCGCCTTTCACGGGCGCGAACCAGGCCCGCGAACAGCGAGGCCCGCAGGTCAACCACCACGCTCCAGCGCCGGACAACCAGGTGCCGCCACAAAGAGAGCCAATGCATAGCGGCCCTCTGCTTGACCACCGGCAGGACCTGGGTGACTCCCGGCGCATTGGCGAACAACGGCGCCGGCAGCGGGCCGCAGACAACCGTTATGGCGGCGTTCGGCCGCGCGGCCGCCAGATAGGCCAGAAGACCGGTGGACAGTACGGCATCGCCGATACGATTGGCCGTGATGAACAGAATCGCCCCGCTGTCATGACCGGCATCGCGGATCGCACGACGCCCGCTCACGAGAACAGGGCTTCGTAGAAACCAGCCGTGGTATCGGCCGTGCGGGAGCGCTGTAGCCCCATGGCGCGCGCGCTGGCCTCAAGGTAGAGGTTGGCATCCGCCAGATAGCCAACCGCCGCTTGTGCGAAGCCCGGGCCATCGGCGACCAGACGACCGGTCTCACCATCGACGATGCGTTCTGCCGCCGCGCCCAGTGGTCGGGCGACGGCCGGCAGCCCGGTCGCCTGACTTTCCGCCAGAGTCAGCGCCACCATTTCCAATGAATCGGAGGGAAACAGATGGACGCGGGCGGCGCGATACTCGGCCGCCATGTCCGGGTCGGCGGCAGGGGCCCGGACCATAACGCCTTCGCACCGGCCCAGCGCCTCCATGATCGGCCGCAACCGGTCATCCACAGTGGCACCATTCAATGCCGCGTGAAGAGAGGACGAAAAGACGTGCAATTCCGCCGCCGGGCATTCCGGATGAATCCGCTCGCGCCAGAGATCGAGCGTCCAGGCAAGACCGCGCAACGGATGGCTGGTGAAGATGGCACGTGGCGGATCAACCGGGTCGGTTGGCGTTTCCTGCCGGAAGTGCCAGCCGACGGCAGGGGGGATGACCTTTACGTCCAGGTCCGGCTGCCCGGTCCATGTGGCGCGCTGCGCTTCGCTTTGGAAAATGAGAGCCGGTTGAAAACGGTCCAGCCGTTCACGCGCCGGACCTTCTGACAGTCGCGCGGCAGACCCGGCCAGCCACAGGATGCGACGATGGGTTTCCTCGACAAACCCCAGTAAATTGGTCTTGCGATAGGCGATCAGGACATCGCTGCGTGTGGCCGGCGGTACGGCCATGGTATGCCAGCGGGCGCCCTCGATGACATCGGCCACCGTTGCCCGGTTGTAAACATGGACGTCATGACCACGCCTAGCCAACGCACCGGGCAGGTTGGCAAAGACCTTCTCGGCCCCGTTGAGAGGGCTCAAGACCGGAGTCCGTGCGTCAAACGGTATGGAGTTATCGACCATTATAATGCGCATGGCGGGCCATCTATAGGCACCGGAATGGCGGCTGCCAAGGACCCTGCTCACAGATGGCTTGCTCTCGGGCAGGTGACCTTGCCATGTGGCGCCGCAGGCCCAATTCTTCCGGCAACGGCCAACCGGTGGAGCCCCTATGGCGGAAAAGTATCTGACCCATCTCGCCTGGCGCGGTGCCGTGTCCGTCAGTGGCCCGGACAGCCGCAGCCTGTTGCAGGGTCTGCTGACCCAGGATGTGGCTCTGGCAGACGGTCGCCATGCCTGCTGGGGGGGCTTTCTGACGCCGCAGGGCCGGTTCCTGCACGATCTTTTCATCCTGCAGGCCCCGGGTTTGGATTCCGACGCGCTGCTTCTGGAGGTGGAGCGGGAGCGGACGGACGATCTGGTTCAACGCCTGTCACGCTACAGGCTGCGCGCGCGCTGCCAGATCACCGGCCTGCCGGATGCCTGGCAGGTTCTGGCCCTGTGGGGCGAAGAGTCGGCGACTACCTTGCCACTGGCCAGCGAGCCGGGGGCCCTCGTCGAGGCCCATGGTGGGCTGGTATGGCGTGACCCGCGCCATCCCGTAATGGGATTACGGGCGCTAGTGCCAACCGGCGCAACCGACAGCCTGACGGCGGCCGGATTCGTGACAGCGCCGGCGGCGGCATGGGACGCACACCGCATCGCCCTGGGTGTGCCGGACGGCAGTCGTGATCTCGAGGCGGAGCGATCATTGCCGATGGAGTCCGGTTTTGATGGACTGAATGGAATCTCATGGACCAAGGGCTGTTATGTCGGTCAGGAACTGACCGCCCGCATGCACTATCGAGCGTTGGTCAAACGCCGCCTCATCCCGGTCCGCATCGATGGCCCCCTGCCCCGGACAGGCGCGACCATCCGGGCCGGCGAGGCCGAAATCGGCGATATGCGATCTGTTGCCAATGGCGTGAAGGACAGCCCTACACTGGCCCTTGCCCATGTCCGGCTCGACGCCTTGAAGGAAACGCTGACGGGTAAGCAGGATCTCTGGTGCGGGGAGGCCCGGATCACCCCCGTTCTGCCGGACTGGCTCCGCCAGCAGATTGACGCCCTGGAGTCGCGCTCAACCTGAACCGGCAATCTGCCGCAACCAGGATCAGCCACGCACCCCAAGCAAGGTGCCTCAGGCGAGGCAACCACCTAGCGCCGCCTGTGCGGCGGCGAGGCGGGCAATAGGCACGCGATACGGCGAACAGGACACATAGTCGAGTCCGACCTCATGGCAGAAAGCGATTGAGGCCGGATCGCCACCATGTTCGCCGCAGATGCCAACCTTGAGGTCAGGCCGGGTCGCGCGGCCGCGTTCCGTTCCCATGCGGATCAGCTCTCCCACCCCTTCGATATCGAGACTGATGAACGGATCGATTCCGAACACGCCGCGTTTACGATATTCGTCTATGAATCGTCCGGCGTCATCGCGTGAAATCCCGAAGGTCGTCTGCGTCAGGTCATTGGTGCCGAAGCTGAAGAAAACCGCTGCCTCTGCGATGGACCCGGCTCGCAGCACAGCGCGCGGCAATTCAATCATCGTGCCGACTTCATAGGTCAGCTCTTCGCCGGCGTCGGCCACCACCGCCGCCGCTGTGCGATCAATGACTTCCTTTAGAATGTCCATTTCCCGCCGCGTCGCCACCAGCGGAACCATGATTTCGGGATGAACGCGCTGACCGGTCTCGTGATACAGATCGGCTGCGGCAAACATGATGGCGCGGACCTGCATCTCGTAGATTTCGGGGAAGCTGATACCCAACCGACAACCGCGGTGACCCAGCATGGGATTGCTTTCGCTGAGTTCCTGTCGCCTGGCCCGCACCGCCGCCATGTCGAGGCCCATGGCGCCGGCTACCGCAGCCATATCGTCGTCGGTCTTTGGCAGAAACTCATGCAGAGGTGGGTCCAGCAGCCGGATGGTCACCGGCTGGTTCTCCATGATTTCGAAAATCTGGCGGAAATCCGCCCGCTGCATGGGCTCGATCTTGGCCAGAGCCCGGCGACGACCAGCCTGATCATGGGCCATGATCATCTCGCGCACAGCGACAATCCGTTCGGCGTCAAAGAACATATGCTCGGTGCGGCACAGGCCGATTCCTTCCGCCCCGAAGCGGCGCGCCGTCCGGCAGTCGGCCGGGGTATCCGCATTGGTCCGCACCTTGAGCCGGCGGGACTCATCCGCCCACGCCATCAGCCGATCAAAGTGACCGGACATCTGTGGCTCTATGGTCGCCACCTCGCCCACCATGACCTCCCCCGTGACACCGTCTATGGTGATGGTCTCGCCGGCGCGGACCGTGACGCCGCGGCCGCCCATAGTGCCGTTCGCCAGATCCACCCAGACTTCACCGGCACCCGACACGCAAGGCCGGCCCATACCGCGAGCGACGACAGCGGCATGGCTGGTCATCCCCCCCCGCGTGGTCAATATGCCCTTTGCCGCGTGCATCCCGTGAATGTCCTCCGGGCTGGTCTCCACCCGCACAAGGATGACCGACTCACCGGCGGCGGCGCGGCTTTCCGCTTCATCGGCCGTGAGCACCACAGCGCCCGACGCGGCCCCTGGCGAGGCCGGCAGGCCCCGCGCGATGATTGTCTTTTCCGCTGCAGGATCGAGAGTCGGGTGCAGTAGCTGGTCAAGTGAGGCCGGGTCCACCCGGCACACAGCCTCCGGCCGCGAAATAATGCCGTCGTCCGCCATTTCCACAGCAATGCGCAACGCAGCGGCTGCCGTCCGCTTGCCAGAGCGTGTCTGGAGCATCCACAAGCGGTCCTTCTGGACCGTGAACTCAATATCCTGCATATCGCGGTAGTGACGCTCCAGCTTGTCGCGGACGTCCACCAGCTGCCTGTAGATATCCGGCATCGCCTCTTCAAGGGACGGTTGATCGCCGCCGCTGGCCTCGCGTTCACGTCGTGTCAGGTTTTGCGGCGTACGGATGCCGGCGACCACGTCCTCGCCCTGGGCGTTAACCAGATACTCACCATAAAAGGCATTTTCGCCGGTGCCCGGGTCGCGCGTAAAGGCAACGCCGGTGGCGCAATCATCGCCCATATTACCAAAAACCATGGCCTGTACTGTCACGGCCGTGCCCCACTCGTCCGAAATACCGTGTAATCGGCGATAGGTCTGCGCTCGCTGGTTACCCCAGCTCCGGAACACCGCGTTGATCGCCTCGCGCAGTTGATCGCGGGCCGACTGCGGAAACGGTCGGCCTAAAGAGTCCTCGATCAAGGCCTTATACTGGCCAACCAGCTTCGCCAGGTCTTCTGCGCCAAGATCCGTATCCAGTGATACGCCCCTCTCATCGCGAAGGCGCTCAAGAAGATCTTCAAAATTGTAGTGCGAAACGCCGAGCACGACGTCGCCATACATCTGTATGAACCGGCGGTAGCTGTCGAAAGCGAATCGCCGGTTGCCGCTATGACGGGCAAGGTCCTCAACGGTACTGTCGTTCAGCCCGAGATTGAGCACCGTATCCATCATGCCAGGCATGGACACTCTGGCGCCTGAGCGAACTGACACAAGCAGCGGATCCCCGGCCTCGCCGAAGCGACTACCAACCTGGGATTCCAGATGTCGCAAGGCTTGCGTGATTTGATCATCCAGTTCGGGCGGCCAGGCGCCGTCGTGCACGTCGTGAAAGCGGCAGGCTTCCGTCGTGATGGTAAAACCCGGCGGTACGGGTAATCCGAGATTGGCCATTTCCGCCAGATTGGCGCCCTTGCCTCCCAGAAGATCGGCCATGGCAGCCTGGCCATCGGCGCCATCGGGACCAAATCCATAGACCCACCGGCGCCCTGATTGTCGAGAGTCTGTCACCGCCCCTGGATCCTTCCTGATGCCCTTGACGTATTTAGGCCCAATACCTTTGGGGTATTTGAGACTGTCGCAGACAGACCAGTCCTACCCCTCGATGCAGGAGAAGTCAGCGACTGTCTCCATGCACCGGCACAGCGCCATCAGCAACAGCAAACGATTGTGACGTAAATGCTGGTCATCGCTGTTGACCGTGACATTGTCAAAAAACGCATCCACCGGCTGCCGCAATGCGGCCAGAGCGGTGAAGTAGCTCTTAAGATCGGCTCCGTCCAGCGCCTTGCCGGAGACCCCGGCAAGCTCGTGCAGGACGGCAGCCAGCCGGATTTCTTCTTTCTGTGAAAGCAAGGCATCGTCAGGTGTGCCAGTCTCTACCCAGCCTTTGTGCGTCTCAGCGCGCACGATATTAGCGGCACGGCGGTAGGCGGTAAGAAGGTTGGCTCCGTCCTCTGTTTCCAGAAAAAGAGCCAACGCGCTGGTCCTGGCAACGAGGCGCACCAGATCATCATCCGGCCGACCCAGCCGCTCCGCAAAGGTGGCGGTGACCAAGTCATGGCGAATCCCGCTTTCGCGCAAGTGAACCTTCAGACGCTCTGCAACAAACGGCAGCAGGATAGCCGTCGGATCAGCGCCGTCGAAACCATCCACGGTCCGTCCATACAGGGCCGCGGCCTGGCCAAAAACAGGGACCAGCGGCAAACGGATTCCGTTCTCCAGAATCAGCCGGATAACCCCAAGAGCAGCACGACGAAGCGCAAAGGGATCCCGTGACCCGGTTGGTGTTTCGCCGATGGCAAAAAAACCAACCAGCGTATCAATCTTGTCGGCGAGAGCCACGCACACACTGAGCGGGGCCGACGGGCATGAATCAGACGGCCCGGCGGGCCGGTAGTGATCGCGGATCGCCAGCGCCACCTCGCTCGCTTCAGAGTCCTGCTCTGCATAATAGCGTCCCATGACGCCCTGCAATTCAGGGAACTCTGCAACCATGCCCGTGCCAAGGTCGGCTTTTGCCAACCGTGCCGCCGTACTGGCCAACTCTATGTCGGCGCCGGGAATCACGCGCGCTAGGTCAGCCGCGAGAGCCGCCATCCGGTCGGCTTTCTGTCGCAGATGACCCAGCCGGGCGTGAAACACCATGCCCGAGAGGTCCGCCACCCGACTGGCGAGTGAACGACGGCGATCCTGGTCCCAGAAAAACCGTGCGTCGGCCAGACGGGCTCGAAGGACGCGCTCGTTGCCAGCGACGATGGCCGTTCCACCATCATCGGCCAGCAAATTGGCCACCAACGCAAACCGCGGCGCCAGGGCGCCAGTGGAATCTGTCAGCGCAAAGTAGCGCTGATTCTTGCGCATGGTGGTGGTCAGGACTTCCGGGGGCAAGTTGAGGTAGTCACGATCAAATGAGGCCAGCAGAACCACCGGCCACTCGACGAGGCCCGCCACCTCACGCACCAGAGCATCATCAGCGACAACCGACAGGTCCTGCGATGCGGCAAGACGCTGCGCGTCTTCTCGAATGGTCTCAGCCCTCTCCGCTGCATCGATCATCACATAGGCAGCGCGCAGACGGTCCCGATACTCGGCAAAATCACGCACACGAAACGGTTCCGGCGCCAGGAAGCGATGGCCGGCGGTGGCATTGCCGAACGTCAGGACGCCTGGCGAAAGATCCAGACCACCAGGCAATACCTGGCCAGCAAAGAGCGCCAGCACACTGCGGAGCGGTCGCACCCAGCGCAGACGATTGTCGGACCAGCGCATCGATTTCGGCCATGACAGGCTCTCCACGACCTGTTGCACGATGGCGGGCAACAGGTCCACCGAGGGCTTGCCGGCTTGTTCGATCACGGCGAACAGAAATGCGCCACGTTCGGTCTCACGGGTCTCGACCTGCTCCCGCTCGAGTCCGTTCGCCTTGAGAAAGCCGGCAACCGCCTTGTCCGGTGCATCGGCCCGGGGCCCGCGACGCTCTTCTCTGAGGTCAGGCTGACCCTCCGCCACATCCGCGACAACGGCCCACAGTCGGCGCGGTGTAACACCACTGAGCACCGGACCATGGGCCAAGCGCGCCGCAGCCAGCCCGGCATCCAGACGCCGTGCCAGATCCGCCGCGGCCGCTGCCTGATAGCCGGCCGGAATCTCTTCACAAAAGAGCTCCAGTAAGAACTCAGCCACGGGCCGTGCCAATTGCAGCCGCCGACGGCTTAGCAGCCAGCCAGGCCTCACAGCAGCCCCGAGCCAGATCCCGCACACGAGCGATATAGGCCTGACGCTCCATGACGCTGATTACGCCACGCGCATCAAGCAGGTTAAAGATATGACTGGCGTGGATGCACTGCTCATAGGCCGGCAACGCTAGATTGGCCGCCAGCAGCTCCGCACACGACGCCTCCGCATCGCGGAAGTGTCCGAACAAACGATCAGTGTCCACCACGTCAAAGGCATAGGCGGACTGCTCGCGCTCATTGCGCAAAAACACGTCACCATAGGTCATCGGCGGTTCACCGGACGGACCGGTAAAGGCAAGATCGTATACGTTCTCGACGCCCTGAACATACATCGCCAGACGTTCGAGACCGTAAGTCAGTTCGGCCGAGACCGGATCACAGTCAATGCCGCCAACCTGCTGGAAATAGGTGAACTGGGACACCTCCATCCCGTCGCACCACACTTCCCAGCCAAGACCCCAGGCGCCGATAGTCGGGCTTTCCCAATCGTCCTCGACAAAGCGGATGTCATGCCTGGCCGGGTCAATTCCCAAGGCGACCAGACTATCAAGGTAGAGCTGCTGAACATTGTCCGGCGATGGCTTCAGCATGACCTGGAACTGGTAGTAGTGGTGAAGGCGGTTGGGGTTTTCGCCGTATCGCCCATCGGTGGGACGGCGCACCGGCTGGACATAGGCAACCCGCCGATGCGACGGCCCCAGCGACCAGAGCGTTGTCGCCGGATGGAAGGTTCCCGCACCGACCTCCATGTCCAGCGGTTGCAGAATGACGCAGCCACGATCTGCCCAGTAGCGCTGAAGAGTCAGGATCAGGTCCTGAAAGCCGGCGCCGCTCACGGGGCGAACGGGCAATCGTCACGGCCACACGCGGTGGCGCTGTCGATTGGCTGATAGGCTCCGCAACGGCTACAGGCCGTGGTCTCCACCGCCCGGATCGAAGGGTCCTCAGCCTTCGCCGCGGTCCCGGCCGACCGCCGGCTTGCCTCCGGCCCGGCCCCTGGCCCGGCCCCGGGCGTGACCCCGGGCGTGACCCCGGGCGTGACCGTGTCGCGGCGTGTGCCAGACGGTTTCGGCTGGACAATGCGAAATATCTGCCAGACGCCGATCAGGATGGCGGCCAGGACAATGAGCTTCCAGAAGCTGAATCCGAACATGGGCAGGTTGTATGGGTCGCCCGAAAAGGGGTCAAGCCGCCCGCCTACAAACCGAAACGAGCCCAGAGCGCCCTGGCCTCCGCCGACTCAATCAGGCCGTCGGCGGCCAGCGCGGCAAGAGACAGCGGCTCCGGCGCCCCCTGGCCGCGGGCGAAGCCAGGCACGGCCAGGCGAAACTTGCGACCGGCGGTGATCGGTTTTAGCCGGACGCGGTCGCCAAAACGATGACGCAGCGTCGCACGCAGCTCTCCAACCCCGTCGGCAAGACCCAGATCCACGGCCCGTGTGCCGGTCCAGAACTCACCCGAAAACAGCTCATCTTCGGACGCCTTCAGGCGACCACGACGACGGTCCACCACCAGGCGCTGAAATCTGGCGTGCATTTCGTCCAGAACCTGATGGAGACGACGGACGTCATCGGGGTTCTGCGGCAGGAAGGGATCGAGCTGACCCTTCCTGCTGCCAGCGGTATGCAAACGCCGTTCGACCCCATGTCGGGCAATGAAGTCCTGGAATCCAAAGGACGCCGCAACGACACCTATGGAGCCGACGATGGAGGTCTCATCAACAAAAATCTCATCACCGGCACACGCCAGCCAATAGCCGCCGGAAGCGGCCACGTCTTCAACGAAGACCAGGACCGGCAGCTTCTTCTCATCCGCCAGTTGACGGACACGCGCATGGATTTGACTGGCCTGCACCGGCGCCCCACCGGGTGAATTGATCACCAGCGCCACGGCCCTGGCGCCGCGCTGACCAAACGCACGCTCCAGCAGCGGAGCCACGGACTCCATGGACAGGCTTTGGCGCAGACCGCCGCGTGCCAGCAAAGTCCCGGTCAAACGCACAACCGGAACCACGGGCGCGCGACGACCGAAGAGCCGTGTGGAGAAACCCCCGGTAGAAAAACGTGTCATGGATGGACCACCTCGGATAGCCAAATACCCCGCCGGAGCGCGAGACTCTCTCGTTTCAGCCGCCGGCTGTCCCGTCGCGGACTGTCCAGTCGAGGGCCGCAGCATGACGAAGAACCGCTTCAGCCGCCGGGCTGAAGCGACCGTCCTCATCATGCAACACCATACCGGTCATACGACGGACGCCGGCAACGGCGCCGAGTCTCGCCTGGAAAACCAACCGCCGCACCTCACCCCCTGATCGTGCCAGCAGCGGAAACAGGCTGATAGCCGAGCGCGGGAACGCGGCGACCAACTCGTCTTCACGCTCCGGCCGGTGGATGATCGTGACGGTGCCCGCGGGTCGCACCATATCGCGACAGAAGTTCAACCATGTCGCCAGCGACGCATCGCCTTCACGCACCGCCACATCCCGTGACAAGAGGCGGGAGGCCGCAGAACCCGGCGGATTGAAGGGCGGATTGGCCATGACATGATCGAACTGTGCGCGGCCCAGGCTTGCCGCCCCATGGCGGATGTCACCGACGACCACATCAAAGCGGTCCGACCGTCCGTTGAGGCGGGCATTGTCCTGCGCCAGGCTGGCCAGCCGGTCCTGAATCTCAATGCCCGCCACATAGCATCCAGGGACTCTGGCCAGCAAGCACAGGGCTGCCGCACCGACCCCCGTGCCGGCATCAAGAACGCGCGCACCGGCCGATGCAGGCACTGCCGCTGCAAGAAACACCGGGTCTATGGCGACACGATAACCAGTAGCCGGTTGGCGCACGCGCACCCGATGGTTGAGCAACCCGTCAGTCGTCACATCCGGCCCGGAATCCGCCCGCATGGACAACGGCACCCTGGCCGAAGCGGGGGCAGCAGCGGCCCACGAGCCCCTGCCGGCACCAACAGGGGGCAGGCCTTCCGGCCGGCGGTTAACCATTATCACCGCCGATGTCCGCAGACCCGACCAGACCGGCGGCACGCTCCGCCTCCCGCACCAATGCGCGGGCCGGAACCAGATCTTCATCCGCCACCATAAGCCGCCGCGGAATTGCCTGGGCGCTGCCTTCCAGCACGCTGGCATGGCCATCGAGAACCTGACTGGCCATGCCGCTGTCGGTCAGCAAGGCCTGCAGCCAGGATAGCCACACCAGATCGTTCGTTCGCAACAGCTCCTGCATGACATCTCCGACAGTCAGGGCCTGACAGCCAGTGTCCGACAGGCGGAGCACAGTCTAGCCGGTTTGCCCGGACAATGCGGGGGTCGCCAGCGCCGCTGCTTGACCGGCCCCTCTGTGTTCCTATGCTGTTGTGGGGTCTGGTGCTGCCTGGTGCGGCCGTGAGGGGAAGATGGCTGATATTGTCGAACTGGGAGATCGTCGGCGCCCGCCCAGGCGCACGGGCATAGAAGCCCTGCAACGGCTGGTGGTGGATGATCTGGCAGCGGTAAACCGGGTCATCGTCGACAATATGGCGAGCTCCGTGCCGCTTATCCCCGAGCTGGCCGGCCACATCGTCGCTGCCGGCGGCAAGCGGCTGCGGCCCATGCTCACATTGGCCAGTGCCCGGCTGGTCGGATACCAGGGCCAGCGTCATCTGGGACTGGCGGCGGCGGTGGAGTTCATCCATACGGCCACCCTGCTGCACGATGACGTCGTTGATGAAAGCAACCTCCGGCGCGGTCGCGCCACCGCCAACAGCGTGTGGGGCAACCAGGCAAGTGTTCTGGTGGGTGATTTTCTGTTCAGCCGGGCCTTTCAACTGATGGTCGCCGATGGCTCCCTGCGCGTGCTGGAAGTGCTGTCCAATGCGGCGGCCACACTGACCGAAGGCGAAGTTCTGCAGCTATCGACGGTCAACGACACGAGCACCAGCGAAGCGACCTACCTGCAGGTCATCGAATCGAAGACAGCGGTTCTGTTTTCCGCTGCCTGCCGTATCAGTGCCATCGTCGGCGAGCGACCGTCGGGCGAAGAAGGTGCCCTGGCGACCTATGGCAGCAATCTCGGCATTGCATTTCAGCTGGTGGATGACGTGCTTGACTACTCTTCGCGGGACGTGCGCCTTGGCAAATCAGTAGGCGACGACTTCGCCGAAGGCAAAATCACCCTGCCTGTCATACTGGCCTACCATCGCGGAGACGGGCCCGAGAGGGATTTCTGGAAACGAACCCTGGAAGACGTAAATCAGCAGCCCGAGGACCTCAGCCGTGCTATCGCCCTGATTGAACGTCATAACTGCCTCAATGACTGCCTGGAACGGGCCCGCCACTATGCGGCGGTCGCCTCCGATGCCCTTGGTATTTTCCCCGACAACGACGCCAGGGTGGCTCTGGCGGATGTGGCGCATTTCTGCGTTGAACGCGCCTATTGACGGGCGCACGGGACACAAAGGCGCTGCTCGCCTGCCTTGCCGGGCGGCGCGCGATGGGGCTATAAGCTGCGGTCCCGGACGGCCCGCCGCGCGACGCGGAATGGCGGTCCGATACACGACCGGTCGGAGTGTAGCTCAGCCTGGTAGAGCACCGTCTTCGGGAGGCGGGGGCCGGAGGTTCAAATCCTCTCACTCCGACCAGATCCCGCCCGACCCGGTCCCGCCCGACCCGGTCCTGCGATATCAGTGTTGCCCGGCCGGTCGCGGCATCATACAGAATTGCCAATCATAGGGCGGGGCGCGTGTCGGTTCCGATCGGACAAAGCCCCGTCTTCAGGCCCGGTAAATTGCTGGCGGGGCCCGTTGTATTCACCGCCCTGCTCCTGGTACCGGCGCCGGCAACCATGCCGGACGGCGCCTGGACGGTTGTGGCACTCGCCGCGTGGATGGCGCTGTGGTGGTCCACAGAAGCTCTTCCCGTACCGGCGACGGCATTGTTGCCTCTACTGGTTCTGCCGGCCACAGGAATTGGCCCGCTGGCGACAGTGGCGCCGGCCTATTCCCATCCCCTGATATTCCTCTTCCTTGGTGGCTTTATGGTGGCGCTGGCCGTACAGCGCTGGAACCTCCATCGCCGGCTGGCCCTGGCCATCATTCTCCGGATAGGTGTCAGACCGCCGCGGCTGATAGCCGGCGTCATGCTGGTCACCGGCTTTCTGTCGATGTGGGTGTCAAATACGGCGACAGCCATGCTGATGCTGCCCATCGCCCTGTCGGTGCTTGACGAAATCGGCGACGACGATGGCGGGCTGACTCTGCCCCTGCTTCTGGCCATTGCCTATGGCGCCAGCATCGGCGGTCTGGCGACGCTGATCGGGACTCCCCCCAATGCCATCCTTGCCGCCTTCGTTGAAGAGACTTATGGCCTGGCAATCGGCTTTGCCCAATGGATGGCCGTCGCTCTGCCCATTTCCCTGGTTCTGGGGCTGCTCACCTGGCTAATCCTGACCAGACTCGTCACACAACGCTCCACGGCCGCTCACCTGGCCGCCCGCCGGGGCGGTCCCGGGCGAGACGTTCTGCGCCAGCATCTCGACCGGCTCGGCCCACCAAGGTCTGCCGAAAAGCGAGTGGCCGCCGTCTTTGTCACCATGGCTATCTTGTGGGTCTGTCGGCCACTGCTGTCCGGCTGGCCGCCGTTAGCCTGGCTGAACGACACGACCATCGCCCTGGTGGCCGGACTTGCCCTGTTCCTGATTCCGTCGGGCAATGGGCGGCCACTTCTGGTGTGGTCCGATACAGGCCGGCTGCCATGGGGAACGTTGCTTCTGTTCGGCGGCGGACTGGCTCTTGCCGATGCCATCGTCGCCAGCGGTCTCGCCACATGGATCGGCACGGCGCTGAATCAGGCCAGCGGCTGGAACCTGTGGTTGCTGGTCGGACTGATCGTGACCATCATGGTCTTCGCCACGGAACTGACCAGCAACACGGCAGCGGCCGCCACCTTACTGCCGCTGATCGGAGCGCTTGCGGTAACCGCCGGCGCAAACCCGTTGTTCATGATGGTGCCCGCGGCACTGGCCGCCAGCGCCGCCTTCATGCTTCCCGTCGCCACACCACCCAATGCCATCGTCCATGGCAGTGGCAGGCTATCCGTCACACAAATGGCGGCAGTCGGGTTCACGGTCAATCTAGCGGCGATACTGGTGTTGAGCCTGATTCTGCCATGGCTGACACGATGGATCTTTGGCGCGTGATCCTGTCACGCGATCCACGCCGCCGAGGATCGGCCATCCTCGCCTTGCCACAGCCGGCCACCACCCTACATTATTATTCAGGTGAGACATCAACCGGGAGCCCATCGCGATGACCGTTATCGATCCGCATAAAGACGACCGAATCAGCAGTCGCAAGGCAGAGAAGAGAATCGCCACCGAACCGGCGAACAAGAAGATCCGCATCGTATTCAACGGTCAGGTGATCGCTGAATCTGACCAGGCCCTGATCTATCATGAGACGGGCGTCGGCTCCCTCTACTATATTCCGCGATCCAAAGTGCGGGACGAGTTTCTGACGCAGACCGATCACACGACCTACTGCCCCTATAAGGGCGACGCGCACTACTGGACAATCACCGTCGGAGACAAGGTCGCGGAAAACGCCATGTGGGCCTATCCGGAGATCTATGACGACTACAGCCCAGAAATCGACGGTTGGGTGTCGTTCTATACCAACAAGGTTAACCAGTACGTTTTCGAGAGCGAGCCCTTCGCCGAGGCCCGGCAGGCGGCGGAATAAAATCTGCCGAGTGCGCGTGACGGTCAGGTCCGGCCGCCACCAGGCCGCCGGACCTTGACCACCGGCTTCATGCGCCGACGCGGCGGGCCACTGTCCCGCTTGTCATCTGACCGGCCTTCAGCCCCCGTCGCCGACGGCGACGCGGGCTGATCGGGGTCGACACGCCCTTCCGTCGCCTCGACAATCTGGCCCAACAGCTTGCGCATGCGCGCCTTGCGCGCCGCTTCGTCCTCGTCATCGGTCATGTGAAACCTCCGCCATGGCCTGCATATACAGGCTGTGAAAGTGGTGCACCGCATGTTCGCTGATGTCGGTCCGGTCGGGATTGACGATGAATCGTCCCTGGCTGTAGCCCCGCGACCGCAGACCACGCTGAACGTTCTCACACAGGCGATTGTCTTCCGGCTGCAGAACTTCGTTTGCGTAACGGATGCGGTCCTTGGCCGTTTGGTCCAGGGGCCCGTCCGGGAAATAGTAGTCAACCACCTCCACTGTGCGCTCCGGGCCCAAGGGCCGCAGGTAGAACATGGCCAGGTTCGGTGGCCCTGGTACGACGCCGAAGGTTGTGGTCGGCCATAACCACCAGAAAATTGCGCGCGTGCCATGGCGCGCGGGGTCAAAGGCATAAGCGGAGTTGTCCGGTCGACCGGCGTCGCTTTCATGCATGGAGTGAATTGCATAGGTGGTCGGCTTGTAGGTCGCCAGATCGACCAGGCGGGCAAAGTCCGGATGGGCCGGGGCGCAGTGATAGCATTCCAGAAAGTTGTCGATCACCACTTTCCAGTTTGCCTCGATTTCCCACTCCATAGTGGCCGCCTTGACCAGGCTCGCGCTGTCGCCGGCGAGCTTCTGCATCTGCCCCACCAGATCACCCGCCTGCTCCGCAAGCGGCCGGGCTGCCGGATCTAGATTGACGAACACCAGGCCGTGCAACTCTTCCAATTGCACCGGCACAAGGGAAAAGTCGTCGGGACGAAAGTCCCGTACACCGTCCGTCGCGCGCGCGGAGCGCAAACTGCCATCCGGGCGATAAGACCAGGCATGGTAGGGGCAGGTAATGACTGGCGCGCGGCCACTGCCATTCAGCAGCCGGTGCGCGCGATGCCGGCAAACATTGTAGAAGGCGCGCAGGGGGCCAGCCTTGTCGCGAATAACGAACACGTCCTGGTCAAGGATTGACGCCGTGACATAAGACCCGGCATCCGCCACATCATTGACATGACATACGTATTGCCAGGAGGCGAAAAACACAGGGCCGCGCTCTGCCCGCCATGCCGCCTCATCAGTGTATAGCCGTGCCGGCAGTGTCCATCCGCTATCCGGAGACTGGCCGATGGCATGCTCGCCCGGCCGCAGGACCGCCGGCCCAATCCTTCTCGTCTCCGCACCCGACACCCGCTAATCCGCCAGGAGTTGCTCGAAGTCCCGGCACAGGCCGCTCACCTTCCGACGCAGGTCCGGTGACCGCGCCGCATCGGCTTCCGCCCTCCAGCCAAGCTTCTCCAGCTTTTCCGGCAAGGTGGCGCGGATTTCAGCGGTGGACAGTTTGACGGCCTCGGCCATGTCGGTATTGGTCCACTGCATGATCTTCTCCGGCCCGTCTTTCCAGACTTCGTGCCAGTGCGGGCCGGCAACCGTGCAATCGAACCGCATGACCAGTTTCCAGTGGTTTTCCGGACCCCGTGCATGCACCTTGAAGGTGGGGCCTGCGAACCGGTCCTCGCCGCCGCGATACTGTAACTCGAACATCAAGGGGCCAGCCTCGTGAAATACCGGTTCTGTTTCATGTGCCATGGCGGATGCCTCCCAAGCGTGTTCCCGACTGCGTTCACCACAGGATAGTCGCCACGGCGGGCCGCGACAATTGCGAACCGATAGCAACAGGCCAGCGTAGTCTGGCTCAGCCGGGCATCCTGCACGGGCGACCTTCACAGGCGGCGGATAGGCGGACGATGGGCGGGAGGTCAGCGCGTGACCCGTCCGCAGGAGTATTGTATATGAGAATGATTCGCACTATCTACGCCGACCATCGCCACAGACCGCCAAACGCCGGGATGCCGTGACTGTTCTGACCGCCGACCCAGGCCACGCCGCGCCGGCCGCTCGCCACCGGGCCAGCCGCGCGTATTGGCGGTTGATCGCCCTGGCACTGGCCAGTGGCTTGTCGCTGCCGCTATTGGTGATTGCGGCCGGGCTGCTGCAGCCGTTCGGCGATACCTGGGCCCATCTTGCAGCCACTGTTCTGCCCGACTATGTGCGCAACACGCTGTTGCTGGTCGTCGGCGTCGGTTTCAGCACCCTGCTGATCGGCACCGGCACCGCGTGGCTGGTAACGATGTACCGCTTTCCTCTGCACAGGATAGCGGAGTGGGCCCTTCTGCTGCCCCTCGCCGTACCCGCCTATCTCATAGCCTATACCTACGCCGACTTTCTGGATTTCGCCGGCCCGGTGCAAACGCTGCTGCGGGATATTTCGCCGGCCGTCGCCGGATATTTTCCACCGATCCGGTCTTTGGGTGGCGCCATTTTTCTGATGTCTGTGGTGTTTTATCCCTATGTCTATCTGCTGGCCCGGGCCAGCTTTCTTGAACAGTCCGTATGCGTCCTGGAGGTCGGCCGCACACTGGGCTGCGGCCCCTGGGGCAATTTCTTTCAGGTGGCGGTTCCGCTGGCGCGCCCGGCACTGGCCGGCGGCGTTGCCCTGGCGGTAATGGAAGCAGTGGCAGATTTCGGCACGGTGCAGCACCTCGGTGTGCAGACCTTTACCACCGGGATCTTCCGCACCTGGTTCAGCTTCGGCGACCGGGTGGCGGCCGCGCAACTATCTGCCACCCTGATGGCCGTCATTGCCATGTTAATGCTGATTGAATTCAGCCTGCGGGGACGCGCCCGCTACGCCCACACCTCCGGACGCTATCAGCCGCTGCCACGGCCGCGTCTGACCGCATTGCGGGGCGGCCTGGCGACGGCCGCGTGCGTGTTGCCGGTGAGCCTCGGTTTCGTTCTGCCGATTGCCGTGCTGCTGTGGCTGGCGGTTGCCAATCGCTTTGCTGACGCTGGCGGAAGCTTTGCCAGCCTCGCCTGGAACACGACGATTCTGGCGGGAATTGGCGCTGTTCTGGTGGTCGCTGCATCGGCCTTGCTGACCTATGCGGTCCGCCAGGCGCCAGGATGGGTAACCCGCGGCGGTGCCAGAATCGCCACCCTTGGCTATGCCGCACCGGGTACAGTGGTCGCGGTCGGCGTACTCATACCCTTCGCCTGGCTGGACAACCAGCTGGACAGCATCATGCAGCAGACCTTCGGTGTGGGGACCGGCCTGGTCCTGACCGGCACGATCGCCGCCGTCCTGTTCGCCTATCTCGTGCGATTTGCCGCGCTGGGAGTCAAGACCGTCGAGTCCGGCCTCAGCCGCATTCGGCCCAACATGGACGACGCGGCAAGAAATCTGGGACTGGGCGCTCTGCCGACATTTGTCCGCGTACATGCCCCCCTGATGCGCGGCACACTGCTGACGGCAGGGCTTCTCGTGTTCGTC
The DNA here is from genome assembly GCA_040218575.1 of Alphaproteobacteria bacterium. Lineage (NCBI taxonomy): Bacteria > Pseudomonadati > Pseudomonadota > Alphaproteobacteria > Alphaproteobacteria bacterium. The sequence goes on from JAVJRE010000002.1 coordinate 419,877, forward strand.
GAAATCCTGAAGGAGCTGCCGGCGACACTGATCATCCGGCCGTTCAATTTCGATACATTAGCTATCCGCGTATTTCAGCTGGCCTCCGACGAGAGGCTGGCCGAGGCGGCAACCACAGCGCTGGCTATCGTCGGTGTCGGCATCCTGCCGGTAATCATCCTGAGCCGAAGAATCGGCCACGGCCGACCCGGCACGGGCGAGCCGGGGGCCACCGCACAATCTGCCGGCAGCGGCCCCCGGGTTTACTAGGCCCGCCGCCTATTTCCAGCCGGCGCGGTCATAGACCATCTGAGCCAATGGCTGATTCTCACCATAAACGGCCACATTGACCGGAGCGGCCCGGAACTGGCCAAGGCTGGCCAACGCCGCATCCGGCGCGACCCCGTCCACCACGGGGTACTCGTTGTTGACCCCGGCGAAGTAGGCTTGTGCTCCGGGCGATGTCAGAAACTCCAGAAAGCGGACAGCCGCTGCCGGATGCGGTGCATGAGCCGCCACGCCGGCGCCGGAAATGTTGACGTGAGTGCCCAGACCCTCCTGATCGGGAAAGACGACACCGATACGCGCCGCCATAGCCTGATCGGTCGGGTCATCTGACGTCAGGAGCCGTATGTAGTAGTAGGTGTTGGCAACGGCGACGCCACACTCGCCGGCGGCAACCGCCTTGAGCTGTGCGGTGTCATTGCCGGCCGGCTGGCGAGCAAAGTTGGCTACGACTCCCTCGGCCCACGCCTGGGCGCCGGCCTCCCCCAAGGTTTCAATCATGGAGCCCATGAGGGAAAGGTTGTAGATGTTCGAGCTGGTGCGGATGCACACCTGCCCACGCAGCGCCGGATCAGCCAGGTCCGCATAGGACTGCACCAGGCCAGGGTCGATACGCTCCTTGTTGTAGTAGATGACTCGCGCGCGCTGGGCAAAACCGAACCAGTAACCATCCTCGTGGCGCAAATATCCGGGGATGGCAGCCTCCAGAATCGGTGACGACACTGGCTGCAGCAGACCAGCCTGCTGCGCCCGCCACAAATTGCCGGCATCAACCGTGATGAAAACATCGGCTGGACTGTTCCGGCCTTCGGCCAGCATGCGCTGGATCAGTTCATCGGACTCCGCTTCGATCCGGCGCACCTCTATTCCGGTCTCTGCCGTGAAGGCGTCATACAACGTCGCATCCGTTGCGTAATGGCGCGCTGAATAGACATTCAGCACGGAGTCCTGCGCCTGGGTCATGGCGGGCGGAGCCAGCAGCACAGCCGCAAGCCCGAAGACAGCCGTGACGAGAGTGCGAAACATAGAGCGTCCCTTCCTGTATAGCTGCCGCCGACCATGGACCAGCCGGCGTTTCCACTGGTTCACTAATTGCGAATGATTATCATTATTATTTGAGTGTCTAGCAAAAAAATTGCGTCATTTCGCCGCATATACCTGTTTTGAGCCGATTTACGATGCTTCCAGAAAGGTCTGGACCAATCAATTGAGAGTCAAACGCAATACTATAGGCTGTAATCAGCGCAGCCGCGCCGATTCGACCAGACGCTGCGGTACCTGGACCACATAAAACTCCGCCGCCGGAGTCGGGTCGGACAAAGTCACCCGCATGGTCACCAGATCGCCAGGCTCTACCCTGCCTTCACTGAACCGGACCACATCACTGGGCTCGCGCACGTCGACACTCTGGGCGAAGCGGTCAGACTTGAAGGGACGGACAGACTGCACCGCCTGATCCCATGAGAGACCATCCAGATAGTCACTCGGCAGCCACAAGACTTCCTGCAGTTCCAGCTCATAGGAAGTCCAGGCAAAATCCGTCCGGTTTATGGCCACCTTAATCAGGTGAAACCCGGGCAGGCGATGTGTGCCGACCCCATGGGGAAACACGTCAGACAGGCCCCGAACAATCAGAACCGCCGGCTCTGCACCGGTAATGTCCTCCACAACTACGTAAGGGTCGATGCTGCTGCCGGCGCCAGACACCGAGATCAAATTGAACCCGCCCAGCTCGTCCGAGAATGTCAGACCGCCCCACTCTATGGGCTCCGCATAAGCTGGTCTCGGTGAATGGCTGCCAACAATCAGCCATCCGCACAAAACCAGGCCAGACAGGATTCTCCGAGGGCAGACCATTGTGATCACTCCTGGTGTCGTTCCGCCCGTCGCATAGTGCCGGGTGCCGGCTGGATGCCGGCTGGCGCCGGCCGGGCGTCGGCTGGCGATAGCCATTATCCGCAGGCCGGCCGGCCATTGTGAAGTACGTTCGAACTAACGGCTTCGTGTGCACAGGCTGGCACGGCCACCCCGTCTCGATCACCAATTAAGTGCTGCTTTACTATCTTCAACTACAACCTTTCCGTGTATTTCATCAATAACTGGCCATCCACGGATGCAGCCAGCCCAACAGACAAAGGGAACCGGGCAATGTCAACAGAAGCCATGGACAAACTGGACATCACAGCCAGCCCGTCTGGATCTGACAGCACAATCAGAGCCTCCAGCAGGCTTCGATCAACCATAAAGCTCGGCGTCCGCGGCAAGCTGATGGTGCTGCTGACGGTATTCGGCATTGTGCCGGCGGCGGGCCTGTTCGGTGTCTACTGGTTCAGCGAGGGGCAGTTCGAGGATGCCTTCGAGCAACGCTACCTGAGCAGTGCCTCCAGTGTCATCGAGACCATCGAACGCAACCTGTTCGAGCGCTATGGCGACGTCCAGGCCTTCGGCCTCAACCAGGCCGCCCAGGACCCCGCCAACTGGCGCCGTCCCGGCCAGGATACCGCCCTGGTGCGGGCCATGAACGGCTATATGACCGGCTATGGCATCTACCGGGCCATGACCCTCCTCGACCTCCAGGGCAATGTGCTGGCCGTCAATACCGTCGATCCCAGGGGCCAGGCCCTCGACAGCCGCCCCGCCTATGCCCGCACCTTCGCCGGCCAGGCCTGGTTCCAGGATGCCCTGGCCGGGCGCTTCCTGGAAGGCGCCAACGGCTTCACCGGCACCACCGTCACCGAGCCCTATCAGGACCCCTTCATCGCCTCCCTCTATGGCGATGACGGCTTCGTCATGGTCTTCGCCGCCCCCGTCCGCGACGACAATGGCCGCATCGTCGCCATCTGGGCCAACTTCGCCGACTTCGCCCTGGTCGAGGACATCATCGCCGGCGCCTATGACCAGCTCGCCGCAGAGGGCTTCGGCAATGCCGAACTCACCCTCCTCGACCGCAGCGGCAAGGTCATCGTCGACTACGACCCCAAGGGTCAGGGCTGGACCACCTATGACCGCAACTTCGCAGTCATCGGTCAGCTCAACCTGGCCGACGCCGGGGTCACCGCCGCCCAGGCCGCCGTCCGCGGCGAGCGCGGCTCCATGGTCGCCAACCACGCCCGCAAGGGCATCGCCCAGGCGGCCGGCTTCGCCCACACCCAGGGCGCCTATGACTATCCCGGCCTCGGCTGGTCCGCTCTCGTCCGCGTCCCCACCGATCAGGCCTTCGCCACCGTCAAAAGCGTCGAACTGATCATGGAGCTGGCCATCCTCGCCACCCTCGCCCTGGCCCTCACCGGCGGCTTCCTTATCGGCGGCGCCGCATCCAGCCCCATCCGCGCCATCGCCCGCGCCATGGACCGCCTGCGACAGGGTGACACCGATATCACCCTGGAGCGCCGCTCATCCGACGAGATCGGCGACATGACCGACAGCCTCAACGCCCTCAAGGACGAGGTCGCCCGATCCTTCCAGCTGGCCCAGATGATCAAGCAGATGCCCCTCAACATCATGATGGCCGACAAGGACTGCACCATCACCTATCTCAACGACGCCAGCCGCAAGACCCTGCAGTCCCTCGAGCACCTCCTGCCGGTCAAGGCCAGTCAGGTCGAGGGATCCTCCATCGATATCTTCCACAAGAACCCCGCCCACAAGAGAGCCCTCCTCGCCAACCCCGCAAACCTTCCGCACAAGGCCGTCATCTCCCTCGGTGACGAAAAGCTCGAGCTCAACGTCAATGCCATCAACGACCAGAAGGGCCAATACGCCGGACCTATGCTCAGCTGGAGCATCATCACCGATCAGGTCCGCTCACAGGCCGAAACAGCCCGCCTGACCACGATGATTGAAGAAATGCCTATCAACGTCATGCTGACGGACACAGACAAGTTTCAGTTCGTCTATGCCAATCGCTCAGCCAGAGAAACGCTCAAGTCCCTTGAGCATCTGCTGCCCATCAAGGCAGACGATGTGATCGGCGCCGATCTGGACATCTTCCAGAAGCAGTCAGAGCAGGACCGCAAAGCCCTGGCAGACCCGGCCAGCCTGCCCCACCGCAAGCGTATCGATATGGGCGACGAAACCCTGGACCTGAGAATCTCACCGATCACGGACAATCAAGGCGACTATGTCGGTCCCATGGTCACATGGTCGATCATCACCCAGCAGGTTCGCCTGGCCGACACCTTTGAGAGCAACGTCAAAAGCGTAGTGGAAACCGTGTCGTCCGCATCCACCGAGATGCACTCTACAGCCCAGTCCATGAGTGCCTCGGCGGAGGAAACCAATCGCCAGGCAAGCGCCGTGGCGGCGGCCTCGGAAGAAGCCTCCACCAATGTCCAAACCGTGGCATCCGCGGCGGAGGAACTGGCCAGCTCCGTGGAGGAAATCGCCCGCCAGGTCGACCAATCGAAAAAGATTGCCGGTCAGGCGGCCCAGCAGGCCATGAGCACCAACGCCCAGGTGGAAAGCCTTGTCGCTTCATCACAGAAAGTCGGCGAGGTCGTCAGTCTCATCTCGGAAATTGCCGAGCAGACCAACCTTCTGGCCCTGAACGCCACCATCGAGGCGGCACGGGCCGGCGATGCCGGCAAGGGCTTTGCCGTTGTCGCCAGCGAGGTCAAGAGTCTGGCCAATCAGACCGGCAAAGCGACGGAGGAAATCGCAGCCCTGATCAATTCGATCCAGCAGGCCACGGGCGACTCCGCTCAGTCGATACAGGCGATTGCCAAGACGGTTGAGGAAATCAACCAGATTTCCGCCACCGTCGCCGCCGCGGTCGAAGAGCAGGGCGCGGCAACCCAGGAGATCGCCCGCAATGTGCAGCAGGCCGCGGCCGGCACACAACAGGTTTCATCCAATATCGCCGGCGTCAACAAGGCCGCCAATGACTCAGGGGCGGCGTCAGCCCAGGTAGTCGAAGCGGCGGGCGAATTGTCCAAACAGTCGGAGAGTCTGCGCGCGGAAGTCGAGCGTTTCCTCGAGCAGGTGCGGACGCTCTAATACTGACCGTCTGGTCTCATAAGCAGCGGGCGCGGTGCGGACTCAGAAAAACGTCCGCACCGCCCCTGTGATGCCATAGGCGTCATCCACCACATAAAGCATCTGCCAGCGGTCAAACGTGGTGCATGGGTGGGAAATACCGAACGCCACGAGATCACCTACAGCCAGCGGAGAGTCCGCGGCCACGTCCACATGAGCATGCTGATCACTCAACTGCCGTACACGTGCGGCACCAGAGAACGGCTCCGGCACAGTTGAATGACCGGAGCGATACCACGCCAGCGGCACCGGCAACTCGATGTCAAAGGACAGGTCACGCTTGCCGGCCGTGCAGATGACAAGTCCGGGCTCCGGACGCGATTGCACCTGGGCCCATACCTCCAACGCCGACTGCAACCCTTCCCCCATGTCCAGGGCAAGCTCTCGCGCCGTGCCGCTGCGTTCCAGGAGACGGGCAAAGCTCCGGCGGTACTGGCCGGAGTCTTGGGTCAGGTAACAGCCGCTGCGGGTGATGACCCGCACCTCACCGAGAGTCCGGTCGCCGGCCAGACGGTCCACCACCATGTCGTAATAGGTCGAGCCGCCGGCCGAGACGATGACCGGGCCGCCGGCAAACCACCCTTCGCCCAATCCCCTGCGGACCGCGCCCGCCAATCGGTCCAGATAGCGTGCTACGCGGTCTTCGGTGTCCGCCGAATCCCGACCCTCGACCTGTCCTTCATAACCCTCAATCCCAGCCAGGCTCACATACGGCGCAGCATCACCAACAGCACGGGCTACCGCCGCCAGATCATCGTCGCCGCGGCACCCTGTACGGCCGCCCGGAAGACCGATTTCGATCAACACGGTCAAGGGCCTGGTAAGACCACAAGCGCGCGCGCCGTCAGCCAGCCGCGCCACACCGGCGGGTGAATCCACCAGGCTGTAGAACTCAAAATCCGGGCAACGCGCCAACTCGTTGCAGACATAGGCGATGCCCTGGCGACTGACCAGTTGGTTGGCGAGCAGCACACGATCAATGCCGTGTGCCCGACATACACGAATCTGATCGGCCGTCGCCACTGTGATGCCCCAGGCACCGTCCGCTAACTGACGATGGAATAACTGTGGCGCCATGGTGGTCTTGCCATGCGGGCTGATGCATGCGCCTGACAGGCCTACGAACCGCTGCATCCACCGGCTGTTATGGGCGATGGCGGACGCCTTGAGGACGGCAACAGGAAACGGCACGTCTTCGCCCAGCACAGACCAGCCGGCCTGGCCAATGTCTTTCAAACGCCGGGGCGGCGCGCCGTTAGGATAGCCCTTGACCAGGTCATCGATCATCAGTCCATCGGTCCCGGGCGTGGTCAGCTCGCTGACTCCCACAGCTTCGCCCGGTGGTACGGGTTGTGGTGTCGACGTGTCCATATGGCGATCCTCCCTTTTCTCGTGGCACAGGCCCGTCTTGCCGCAGCGCAGGCCCCTCTTGTAGCCGCACGGGATTGTGTCAGGCTTCCCGGCGTGGGGCGAGACTGGTTCCTGCCAGTCCAGCCCGCCTTCAGCACGGCAGGTGACTCATGGCCAGAAATCAGACCCCGCAGAAAGCATCCTGGGACCTTTTGCTCAAAGGGGGGCATGTGCTCGATCCGGCCCGGAATCTGGACGGGCCCGCCGATATCGCCATGGCCGGCGGGAAAATCGCCGCGGTCGGCACGGGCCTTCCCCGCGCAAAGGCGAAAGAGGTCCGCAACGTCGCCGGCCGCCTCCTGACCCCGGGTCTGATCGATTTACACACCCATGTCTATTGGGGTGGCGCATCGTGCGGTGTGGATGCCGATCGCATAGCCCGGCGCAGCGCGACCACCACATCGGTTGACGCGGGAACAACCGGCGCCGGCAACTTCCGCGGCTTCCGCCATCATGTCATCGAGCGATCCGACAGCCGCATCCTGGCGTTTATCAACCTCAGCTTCCCTGGCATATTCGGTTTTGCCCACGATCTGGACATCGGCGAGGCAAAGGACCTGAGCTATCTCAACCGCAAGCATTGCATCGAGATGGCGGAAGCCAACGCCGACCTTATCGTCGGCATCAAGATCCGCATGGGAGTGGTGACGACCGGACAGTTGGGCATGAAGCCTCTGGCTCGTGCAAAGGCCGCCGCCGCCGCCATCGGTAAACCAATTATGGCGCATATTTCGAAGGGACCGCCCGCCTATGGCGAGGTGCTGAAAGCTCTACGGCCAGGCGATATCCTGACCCATTGTTTCCGACCGGCCCCCAACGGGCCCGTAACACCGTCCGGCACCATCAACCGCGAGCTTCTGCGCGCGCGCGACCGTGGTGTCATCATGGATATCGGCCATGGGAAAGGGTCGTTTGGCTTTACGGCGGCGCGGCGACTGCTGGATGCCGGCATCATGCCGGACGTCATTTCAAGCGATGTGCATAGCCTCAGCCTCAACGGGCCGGCCTTTGACGTGCTGGTCACCATGAGCAAGCTTCTGGCCATGGGCATGCCACTGACAGAGGTTGTCCGCGCGGCGACCGAGACGCCGGCGGCGGTCATCGGCCGGCCGGAGCTGGGCACTCTTTCCATCGGCTCGCCCGCAGATGTGGCCGTTCTGGAGCTCGCAAAAGGCCGCTTCAACTTTCGTGATGCAAATAACGAGGCCCTGGCGGCCAGACAGCGCCTGATTGCACGTGGCGTGGTCATTGCCGGTCGCTGGTGGTCCGACGGAGAGGACGATCCGTCAGGCCGCGGGCTCGACCCCTTCCCCCTGACCATGCCGGCGGTGCCACGGTTGGCCCTGGACCGCCGCCGCCAGAGTGGCGCACCGCCGGTGTTCTAAGCGTACGGCACCGTTAGCGGATGGAATCCGGTCGGGTTTGGTGCAGACCACCGTGGCGAACAATAACGCCGCGAGCGCGCCGCGACACGACCGCTTCAGCCAGGGTTTCGCCAGGCAGTGTTACAAGGTCGGCGCGGCAGCCCGGGCGCAATCCGTAGTCCGTCATACCAAGAGCCCGGACCGCCAGGCCCGTCGCCATATCCAGCGCAAAAGCGATGTCTTCGTCACGGCGAAAGCCGGAGCGCCAGGCCAACAACATGGCGCGCTCCACCATGTCCCCGTTGCCGAACGGGCTCCATCCATCGCGGATATTATCGGACCCGGCGGCCACGACGACGCCGGCCTCGTACAACCGGCGGAACGGCGGCGGCGTCGCAGCAGCGCCACCATGGCTGATGATGGCGATTCCCGCTCTGGCCAGGCCGTCGGCCAGCCCTGCCAGACGGGAGGCGCCCACTTGCCCGAGGCAAAACCCGTGGCTGATAGCTACCTTGCCAGAGAGGCCCAGCGCCAGAGTTCGCTCGACGATCTGGTCAATCTGGCAGGCGCCGCTCTCACCGCCATCATGCAGATGGATGTCCAGTCCCTTGCCCGTTGCCTCGGCCAGATCAAACAGGATGTCGAGCTGACCATTGACGTCATGATCAAAACCTTCGGGATCGACACCGCCGATGAGATCAGCACCGGCCGATAGGGCCGCGGCAAGCAAATCAGCCATGCCGGGTTCCCGGACCACGCCGCTCTGAGGAAAGGCGACGATCTGAATCTCCATCTGGCCGGCAACCGCCTGCCGCGCTGCCAGAACCGCCTCAAGCTGGGTTAAACCGACATCCGAATCGATGTCCACATGGGTGCGCAAGCGGGTCGTGCCGTTGTCCAGCATGGTCTGCAGCAGGGCCATCGCCCTGACTTCAACCGACTTGTCCAGTTGGCGGCGCTGGCGACGCTCCGTACGCACGCGATCCTGGATATCGGCCCCGGCCTCATGCGGTCGCCAGGCCATCCCCCAGTATGTCTTGTCCAGATGAACATGACAGTCCACAAGCCCGGGCACGACGAAGGCGGCCTTGCCGTCAATGAGCATGTCGCCGCCCGCCGCGGATACCTCAGGACCAACTGCGGTGATGGTTTTGCCTTCGGTACGCACTGCAACGACCGAACCATCAACCTGGCGAACATTGGTCAGGACCAGACTCACGCCCCCGGCTCCTGACCGAAACGAATACCCTGGGCCAGCGGTAGCGCGTCTGAGTAATTCACCGTAGTGGTCATGCGACGCATATAAGCGCGCCACGAGTCGGAGCCGGATTCCCTGCCGCCACCGGTTTCCTTCTCGCCGCCGAAGGCGCCACCGATTTCAGCGCCGCTGGGCCCGATATTGACGTTGGCAATACCGCAATCACTACCCGTAGCGGAGACGAAGCGCTCCGCCTCGCGCACATCGCGGGTAAAGATGCTGGAGGCCAGCCCCTGTGGCACATCGTTGTGTATGGTCAATGCATCGTCAATCCGGTCATAGGCCATAACATAGAGGATAGGGGCAAAAGTCTCCGTCCGCACAATTGCCGTCTGTTCCGGCATGGTGACAATGGCCGGCCGCACATACCAGGCATTGCTGCCCATATGGGTCTCCATGCGCTCTCCGCCATGAACAATGCCGCCTTCGGAACGCGCGGCGCTGAGAGCGTTCTGCATGGCCTCATAGGCATCGCCGCCGATCAGCGGACCCATCAGTGTATCGCTGTCGAAGGGATCACCAATCCTGATCTGGCCATAGGACTGACGCAGTCGGTCGACCAGATCACCGCAGATACCCCGTTGAGCAATCAGGCGACGCAGAGTGGTGCATCTCTGGCCCGCCGTGCCGACGGCAGAGAACAGAATGGCTCGCTGCGCAAGGTCCAGATCGGCCGATGGAGCCACGATCATGGCGTTGTTGCCACCCAGCTCCAGCAGGCTGCGGCCAAGTCGCGCTGCCACCAGCGGAGCCACGGCGCGCCCCATGCGCGTCGAGCCCGTGGCACTGATCAGCGGCAACCGCGGGTCTCGCGCCATGGCTTCGCCGACGTCGCCGCCGCCAGTGACGATCTGCAACAGGTTTTCCGGCGCGTCCCCGAAGCGAGCGGCCGCCCGCCGGAACAGCGCCTGGCAGGCCAGCGCGGTCAGCGGCGTTTTTTCTGATGGCTTCCATACAACAGGATCACCGCAGACAAAAGCGAGCATGGCGTTCCACGCCCATACGGCAACCGGAAAATTGAACGCGGAAATAACGCCCACCGGCCCCAGAGGATGCCAGGTTTCCCGCATGTGGTGGTGCACACGCTCGGATGCAATGGTCAGGCCATAGAGCTGCCGGGAAAGGCCGACGGCAAAATCAGCCACGTCGATCATCTCCTGAACTTCACCACGTCCTTCTTCAACGATCTTGCCGCTTTCCAGCGTCACCAGGCGGCCGAGAGCCATCTTTGCGCCGCGCAACTCCTCCGCAAACAACCGCACCAGCTCGCCGCGTCGCGGTGCGGGAACGTCGCGCCATATCTGAAAGGCGGCCACGGCGCGCCCGATCTTGTGGTCCACATCATCAAGTGAATCGGTTGCAAGCCGGACAACCAAAGAGCCGTCAACGGGACTTCGCACCGAAAGGCTGCCTTTGTGGAATGCCGCCGGATCAAGTCCTGCATCAGCCAGAATTGTATCGCGGTCCATCAAAGCCCCCTGTCGGCGTTCAGGCGTAATGAAGGCCAAAGCGGTTGGCCAGAAAGCCGGCCAACGGCACATCTTCCTGTCGCAGGAAGCCACGGTCGGGCAGCGCGCCGGTCACAACCATATCCAGAACCGCGGTGATCCCCGATGCGGTCGTTAGCTGAATGGCACTTAACGTGCCAGCACCGCGATCCGTCGAATAGATTTTCTTGGCATAGGTTTCCTGCATCAGCCGGCCGTCTTTCTCGCCGCTGACCGTGACGAACACGAGCACCACATCCTGCAGTGTCATCGGCACTGCTTCTTCCAGAATCTCGCGCAGCAAATCACGCCGCAAATCCAGGCGCAGGTCACGAACCAGCATACGCATCATGTCGCGATGGCCAGGGTAGCGGACAGTCTTGTAGTTGAGGTCTTCAACTTTGCCGGCATAGGTATCGCACAACGTACCGAGGCCGCCTGATGTGTTGAAGGCTTCGTAGTTGTCGCCATCGAGGGCAAAGGTCTCAATGCCCTCCAGTGGCAGGACTTCGATACGCTGCCCGCCATAAATCGCTTCACAGGGGTTACAGTACTCGTTGATCAGGCCATCGGTGCTCCAGGTCAGGTTGTACTTAAGGCTGTTCGACGGAAATTGCGGGAGAGCACCGACCCGCATGTATATGTTGCGCAGAGACGTAAATCCCCGGGCCATGTCATTGGCGACAATGGAGATAAAACCCGGCGCCAGTCCACACTGCGGGGCAAACGTGGTTTCCGCCCCTTGTGCTATATCGCGTATAGCATGAGCGCTTTCGCGATCTTCCGTCAGATCGAAGTAGTGCAGACCTTCCGCTCTGGCGGCCCGGGCAACGGTCTGCGTCAGGTGGAACGGTGCGGCGCTGAGAACCGCATCATGACCGGCCATGGCCGCGCGGACCGCCGACTCGTCCGACACATCAACCGCCTTCACCGCCCTGGCCCGCGATTGCAGGCGACTGAGCGCTGGCTCGCTGCGATCAATCACCGTGACGGTGTAGTCACCGGTCTCCCCCAGCAGATCAAGGATGGCGGAGCCGATCTTGCCAGCGCCTACCAGAAGCACTTTCGTCATACAATGTCGTCCCGATGAAGCGCCCACGACCAGGTATGGCCAGATTGGGACCAGTGGGCACTGTCCCGGACGCGACTATAGGCTAGGTTTAAGGCCCGGTGCAGGGATTCAACAGGAGGCGTCATGACAATCGAACAACGGCTGGCGGACCTTGGCATTACACTGCCGGATGTGCGCGCGCCCGGCGGAAACTACGTACATGCGGTGCGCACGGGAAACCTGATATTTCTGGCCGGTAAGGGACCGGTTCGGCCTGACGGCAGCCAGGCTACCGGCAAAGTTGGCGACGATGTCTCGGTTGACGAGGCCTTTACCCATGCCCGTCTGGTGGGCCTGCAACTGATAGCCGTATTGAAGCAGGAGCTGGGCGACCTGGACCGCGTCCGGCGGGTGGTCAAGGTGCTGGGCATGGTCAATTGCACACCGGATTTCGGCCGGCAGCCTGCTGTTATCAACGGCTGTTCGGACCTATTTGTAGAGGTGTTCGGCGACCGTGGTCGCCATGCCCGTTCTGCGGTCGGTATGGGCGCCCTGCCCAACAACATCACGGTCGAGATCGAGGCAATCGTCGAAGTGGAGTAGCAAGGCGGTACGCCCTATAATGGGCTTGCGCAAACCGGCAGATGCCAGTGGGAGATTAAGACGATGGAAACGGCGACCTTTGCGGCGGGGTGTTTCTGGGGCGTCGAAGTGCGGTTCAGGAACATTGAGGGCGTCACCGCCACCCGCGTTGGCTATGTCGGCGGAACGGGCGAGTCGCCCACCTATGAACAGGTGTGCAGTGGCCGTACCGGTCATGCCGAGGCCGTCGAAGTACAGTTCGACCCGGCCGTCGTGACCTATCGCCAGTTGGTGGACGCGTTCTTCGCCTTGCACGACCCGACCCAGCGTAATCGCCAGGGTCCCGACGTGGGCACCCAATACCGGTCTGTCATCTTCACCCACGCCGGCTCCCAGGCGAAAACGGCACAGGAGGCGTTGGACGCACTTGCGGCATCGGGGCGCCACCATGGCCCCATCGCAACGGATATCACGCCGGCGACCCGCTTCTGGCCGGCCGAGGACTATCATCAGCGCTACCTGGAGAAGCGCGGCCTGGCCACCTGCCGGATCCTCACCGGCGACGTCGCCTGACGCGCTGCCGGCCAGCAGGGGCTACGCAGCCGGCGATGCCGCGGTCTGCCTGACCATTGTCGGCGATGACCGATCTGCTGGCCTTGTGGCCGGCAGCGATCACCCCGGCCGGCACCTGGCTGGTCATTGTCGCCGTCCTGATTGCCGGTCTGATCCGCGGCTTTTCCGGGTTTGGCTCGGCCATGGTGATGGCGCCGGCCTTTGCCATCGCCATGGGGCCGGCCACCGGTGTACCGCTACTGATCCTGCTAGACCTGCTGGTTGCCGCAGTCATCCTGCCCCCGGTTCTGCCTCGCGTCGCGTGGCGCCAAGTCATGCCCTTGTCACTGGGCGCGCTGGTCGTCCTGCCATTCGGCGCACACATCCTGACGGTGGCCGACGAGGAAATACTGAAGCGCGGCACAGGATTGTTGATTCTGTTGTTCACGGGTCTGATGGCCACGGGCTGGCGCTATCACGGCCGGCCGGCCCTGGCGGTGACCCTTGGAACCGGTGCGGCAAGCGGCGCCCTGACCGCCGCCACCGGTGTTGGCGGGCCACCGGTGATCCTGTTCTTTGTCGGCCGGAGGGGGGCTCAGGCTGCCGAAATCCGGGCCGGTCTGCTGGCCTATTTCGCCTTTCTCAGCCTCGGCGTCATCGTCACTTTCATGGCGTTCGGCCTGGTCACCAGCATTGTGCTGCAACTCGCCCTGTGGCTGTTCGCGCCCTATGCGCTGGCTTGCTGGGCAGGTAGCCGTCTGTTCGGCCATGTCAGCGAAACCCTGTTCCAGCGAGCGGTTCTGGTGTTCGTCACAGCGATGGCGGCCTGGAGTCTGGTTGGCTGAACCGCACGTTGACGAAGGCGCGCGACCTAACGCGGCGCGGCCGGCGATCCGATCACCCGCGCCACCAGTCGTGTGACGGTCAGGCCCTGCACCAGGATCGAGAACAGGACAACACTGTAGGTCATGGCCAGGATGGCCGGCTTGACGTCATTTTCCGGAATTGACAGGGCCAGCGCCACGGCTATACCGCCGCGCAGGCCGCCCCAGACCAGAATCGGCACGGCGCCTGGTGTAAAGTCCTGACGGATAGCGAGCATACGAATCGGCACCCAGACGCTGACCAGCCGGGCAATCAGCACCACCGGTATGGTGGCGAGTGCCGCCGCGGCCAGGCTGAAGTCCAGCGCGATGATGAGCACCTCCGCACCGATCAACAGGAATAATACGGAATTCAGCAGCTCGTCCAGGACCGTCCAGAAGCTCAGGACATGGTTGCGACTGGTCTCGCTCATGGCGAATTGCACACCCTTGTTGCCAATCAGCAGACCCGCAAGAACCATGGCGATTGGCCCACTGAGGTGCAGTGCCAAGGCCACCGCATAGGTGACCATGACCGTCGCCAGCGTGATCAGAATCTCGACGCTATGATCGTTAACGACAGCCAGCGCACGATTGGCGAGCCAGCCGGCGCCAAGGCCAAGCACGGCTCCGCCAACCGCTTCTTGCAGAAACAATCCGCCGATCTGCAGCGTTGTGACATTACCCGCTCCGGATACAGCCACAGCCAGCAGGATCGTGAAGACGACGATGCCGATCCCGTCATTGAACAGGGACTCCCCCGCCAACTTGGCTTCCAGTGAGGCCGGCACCCGGCTTTCCTTCAAAATGCCAAGAACAGCAACCGGATCTGTTGGGCTGATAAGGGCGCCAAACACCAGTGCCCATATGAACGGCATGGCCATGCCAGCCAGGGCCGAAAGCGCCCACACCGCACCACCGATCAGCGCCGTGGAGAGCAACACACCCAGAGTGGCCAGGGCGCCGATGGCCCAGCGCCGGCGCACCAACTGGCCGTAGTCCACGTGCAGCGCGCCGGCAAACAGCAAAAAACTCAGCAGGCCTTCCATCAGCACATCGTGCAGGTCGATCCGCAGCAGAACCGAGCGTACAACCGTCGCGATCTGCAGGCCTGGCCACACAAGATCCGCCAGGAGCACCACCAGCGACGCGCCGAGCGCGATGCCAAACAGGCCGACGGTGGCCGGCAACCGGAACCAACGATGATTGATCAAAGCGAAGATCGCCGACAGGCCAACGACGATAGCGGCTATGTCGAACAGACTCATGGCGCGCCCGGCGCAACCCGGCAGCAGGACCACACCACTCTAAAGACGCTCCACGGCAATGGCGGTTGCCTCGCCGCCGCCGATACACAGGCTGGCCACACCGCGTCTTCCACCCGACTCGATCAGATCGTGCAGAAGATCGACCAGGATTCGAGCGCCGCTGGCGCCGATAGGGTGGCCCAGGGCGCAGGCCCCACCATGGATATTGAGCCGGTTATGGCTGACGCCAAGTTCTGCCATCAGAGCCATGGGCACCATCGCGAAGGCCTCGTTGATCTCAAACAAGTCAACGTCGGCGACGCGCCAAGCCAACAGGTCGAGAAGCCGCCGCACGGCACCGACCGGCGCAGTAGTGAAGGCAGACGGTTCCTGTGCGTGGCTGGCATGACCCATCACCCGCGCCAGGGGCGCCGCGCCCATGCGCCGCGCCTCGTCTGCGGACGACAGTACGACCGCAGCAGCGCCATCGGCCAGGCCACTGGCCGTAGCCGCCGTAATCGTGCCGTTTGACCCGAACACGGGTTTAAGCGAGGCAATACGCTCCGGTTTCAGGCGCTGTGGCAGTTCATCGCGCGTTATGGTCACAGCCTGCCCGGCGCTGTCCGTTGCGACCGGCGCCATTCGCTTTGTGAAAGCGGGCGTCTCCACCGCCGCCTGTGCCCGGCGCAGGGATTCAGCCGCATACGTGTCCTGGTCAGCGCGGCTGAAACCCAGGCTGGAGGCCATCTCATCCGCAAAAACTCCCATAAGCCGGCCAGGCTCGTAGGCGTCTTCCAGGCCATCCAGATAAATGTGGTCGAGCAACCGGTCATGGCCGGCGCGATAGCCGCTGCGCGCCCGCGCCAGCAGGTAGGGCGCGTTGGACATGGACTCCATGCCGCCAGCGATCACCAACTGCGCACCACCGGCGCGGATCATGTCATGGCCCAGCATGGCGCTCTTCATGCCTGAGCCGCAGACCTTGTTGATGGTGGAAGCGCCGACCTCGCGCGGCAGCGCCGCACCGTGCGCCGCCTGGCGCGCCGGCGCCTGGCCCAGCCCCGCCTGCAATACACAGCCCATCAGCACCTCCAGCGCGTACGGCGCTGGCAGGCGGTCGTTGGTCACGCCAATCGCATCAAGGGCAGAGCGTATGGCGGTGGCGCCAAGCTGCGGCGCGGTCAGCCCCGCCAGCCCCCCCTGAAAGGCGCCGACCGGTGTCCGGCTGGCGCCGAGTATGACGATGGAGTCAGCCATAACCGATGTGCCCCAAGGAGTGCTCCGCAGAGACGGACAGTGCCACAAATCCGGCGGCCACACAGCAGGCAGCAGGCGGGCGGGCTGGAACGGCGCCAGCAGCCTGTGACACGGTTAGCACAGAGGACAGATAGCGGGGACAGCAGCCATGGACACTCTGATCACAAACGCCACGATTGTCACCGGCGAGGCGGCGCAGCCGATTATCGAAGATGGCGCCATCCTGGTGCGCGATGACCGTATTGCCGCGGTTGGCGATACGGCGACCCTGCTGGCCGCCCATCCCCAGGCCGCACGGCATGACGGCCGGGGCAAGGCCGTCCTGCCCGGCCTGATCAACTCTCACACCCACACGGTGCTGACCATTCTCCGCGCCACGGTAGAGGACATGGAAGGCAATGCCGTCTATGGCTACATGGTGCCCATCACACTGTCCATGACCGCGGAAGAACGCCGGGCCATGGTCAATCTTGGCGCATTGGAAGCCATCCGCTCCGGCACGACGACCCTGGTCGAGTCCAACCGCCATGTTCCGGACTATGCTGGCTATCTTGTGCCGACAGGCCTGCGCCTGGTGTTCAGCGAGCTATGCACCGACGCACTGATCAACCAGGTCCGACGCGGCGAGTACACCTATGACAAGGATCGCGGCAAAGAGTATCTCGACCGTGCAACCCAGTTGATTGAGGAGTTGCACGGCGCCGAAAATGGTCGGGTTGAGGTGCAGGTGGCATCCCACGCGACGGACAACTGCTCACCCTGGATGCTGGAGAAACTCCTGACACTGGCCCACAAACATGGCCTCCGGCGCAATGTCCACCTGGCGCAGAGCCCGCTTGAGCTGCAGCAGGTCAAGCGCCTGTGTGGCGGTACGCCAGCCGAGTATCTCAAGCAGAATGACTGGCTGGATGATGAATTGATCGGCGCCCACTGGACCTGGTGCACCGAGGCGGACATCGACCTGCTGGCCGAGCACGGCGTCCATATGGCTCATTGCCCGGCCAACTCGTCACGACGGGGACCGCACCGGGCCAATGTGGCGCGCATTCGCGACGCCGGCGTCAACATCGTGCTGGGCACCGACAATATGACCGAGGACATGTTCCAGGCCCTCAAGATCGGACTGATTGTCCATCGTGGCAGCTATGAAGGCGGCGGCATCGAACCGCAGCCGGAGGAAATGCTGGCCACGGCCACCCGCAACGGCGCGCGGGCGCTTGGTCGCGAGGATGATCTGGGCTCCATAGCGGTCGGCAAGAAGGCGGACCTGACGCTGCTGAAGCTGGGCCCTAATCTGCGGCCGGTAATCAATCTGGTGTCGGCCATCGTTCACTATGGCCACCCCGGCAATGTGGACGGAGTCATGGTCAATGGCGAGTTCCTCATGCGCGACGGCAAAGTCCTCGCCATGGAAGAAGATCAGGTCATGGCCGATGCGGAAAGCGCTGCGCGCGCCGTATGGACCCGGCTGATGGACCAGAGCCCCGACATCGCGCCGCCGCGCGGCGCCGTCTGGCTGCAGCGTTAGACATCAAGCGAGCGGCGCCACCCGGCGCAGCCGCGCCAGAAGCAGGATCAGGCCGGTCATGATCGCCGTTAGTACCACCAGCGCCAGCGTAAACCCGCCGCTGGCGTCGAACATGATACCCAGGGAGAGCGGCCCCAGAACGCCGCCGATCTCTGCCGCCGCAAAGAAAAGGCCGCCCGCGGTGCCGGCGCGGCGTGACTGCACCTCCGGCTGTTCCACCAGGATCAGCATGGCCACCGCCATCAACGTGCCATAGCCGACACCCTGCAGCACCAGACCCGGCAAAAGGAACGGCAGATCGCTGGATTGCAGCAATACGCTGGATGTGACAGCGCACAACAGCAACCCCAGCATGACCAGATAGCGGCGGCGCGGTGTAGCCAACCGCGGCACAAGCACCGCCGCCACGATACCGACACCGACCGGTATGGCGGCCCAGAACCCGGCAACAGTCACGGTCATGCCACCGAGACGTAGAATCTCCGGCAGCCAGTTATTGAGACCGTGATTGAAGAAGAAGATACCGATGCTCATGACCAACACGATGCGCACCGCAGGCACCCGTAGCAGCTCGACAAAGACCTGACGTTGCGGCTGGCGCTCCTGACGATTGAGCCGCGCCTCGCTGGCACGGGCCGAGGGGTGAGCACTGATCGCCAGCCAGGCCGTACTGGCCAGCGCGACAAATGTGGCATAGGCCAGCAGAACCAGCCGCCAGTCACCGCCCAACAGCGGCATGGCGACGCTGTTGGTCGCCGTCAGAGCGACGATGGCGCCAAGCGCCGGGCCCGTCACATAGAGCCCCATGGCCAGGCCGCGCTGGCGGCTGGCAAACCAGACAGCGACCAGCTTCGGCGCGCCAATGCTGATAAGCGGACCGCCGATACCGAACAGGGCCACCGCCAGAAACAGCGTCAGGTGCCCACCGGCCACCGCCCGAAGGGCACCGGACGCGGCGATGATCAAGGTCGCCGCCAGCAGCGCACGACGCGGCCCGATGCGGTCCAGGGCCACGCCTGCGGGAATGGCGGCGGCGATATAGACCAGTTGCCAGGCCCCCAGAACACTGCCCATGGCCGAGCCGGACAGAACAAGGTCCGCCCGAATTTCAGAGACCAGAGGCGGCAATGCGGCCGATGTCAGGCCAAAGCAGAAATAGACCAGCCACGCGCCCAGCAGGATGACCCATCTGTAGGGATCTTCCCCGTCCATTGCCGGCTGTGTGGCCGCGGTTGTCATGGATGTCGCTATCCTGCTGGTGTCCAGAGGCCCCTACCGAGGGTGCGGAGGCCTGTCCAGAGGCCGCGCCGGCAGTTGCGCCCCAGACAGGGCATCACGCACACTTGGCGACGGTCGCGCCATTCGATGCCCGCACCGGCCACCGGACACTCCGACTCGTCACAGAAACCCACCACTGCGATCCACCACGCGAAAGGACATGCCATGAGCCACACGGCCGATCCGGCGCCACGAATTACAATCAACCCCGATACACTGTCGCCGCCGACCGGCGCCCCTGACACGCCTTTCTATAGCTGGGTGTGCAAACGCGGGAACATGATCTTCCTTGCCGGCATGTCTCCCTACACCAAGGACAAAAAACTGGCCGACGGCGATCTGGGAGACCATACCCGACAGGCCTTTCGCAATATGCAGGCGGCCCTTGCCAGCGTCGACGCCAAAATGAGCGACGTCTGTTCCATGACCCTCTATGTCCACGAGACAGACCTGCAAAAGGACGTCTATCCCAAAGTCAATCCGGTTTGCTACGAGTTCTTCGGCGACGCGCCACCTGCCCGCATGGTCATGGGCGGGATCGCCCTGCCGCGCCCGACCGAAAAGATCATGATCTCTGCCATCGCCTGCCTCGGCTAGACCGACGGCTCACTTAGGGGACGATTATGGAACCACGCGTTTCGATGAAGTGGAAAAGCAACTGGTGGCCGGCGCCGGTGACTCTGATCACCGTCGGCGCCGACAAGCCGGGATTTCGCAAGCCCAATATCTGGGCCGTCGGCGTTCTGGGTGGTCCGGCCGACGATCCGCCGATCCTGACGATCAGCCCGCGCAAAATCATGTACTCCTATAAACTGATGCAGGAGGTTCCGCAGTTCGTCGTCAATTTCCCGACGCCGGAAATGCTGCGCCAGATGGAGTTTGTCGGCACCCACTCCGGCATCGAAGCCGACAAGTGGAAGAACTGTGGCTTTACGCCCATTCCCGGCAAAGTGGTGGACGTGCCCCTGATCGCCGAATGTCCGGTCAATATCGAGTGCGTGATTGATCGCGAAATCGAGCTAACCAAGGAGGATGGCACCGACAGCGATTTTGTCCTGGTCGTCGGCCGTATTGTCCAGGTTCATGCGCACGAACGCTGTGTCGTCAATGGCACCATTCAGTGGGATCTGGTGGATACCATTATCCGGTCGCGGCCCATGACCTGGCGCACAGTTGGCCCTGTCATTGGCTATGACGCGCGCAAAGACCCGCTGCCGAAACCGGAGGAGGCGGCAGAGATCGTCAATTCGCGAGTCAAGGGATACGAGAAGCTGGCCGATATCATCCGGGCCACGCCGACGCAAACCCAGGTGCGAACCGACCCCGGTTACAAGAAAGACTGACCATGGCGACATGGCGGATCGGCGATCACGTCACGGTCAACGACCGCATGCAGCGGAACTACACCTACCGGATCGAAGCACCGTCAGGACGGTGTTTTGATCCGGGTTTCCGGCCCTTCGCATCGCCAAAGCGCTTGCTCGCCCTTGGCGTATTTGAGGGTAGATACCTCAGTGACTGCCGAGGCGAGTTTCCGCGTTCATGGTTCGACACGGCGCGGCTGGCCGACCCGCCTGATCCGACCATAAACTGCTTTGGCGTAAAGAGCCGACAGTCCCTCGCCCATTGGCGGGAAAAGGGTTGGATCATGGGTCCGGACCCGCGTGGCTGGTTCCAGTGGTTCTGCCGCTACTGGCAAGGTCGCCGGCTGGAGCGGATCGACCAGGCGCAAATCCGCCGCTGGCGCGCTTTTGCCCGTCACAGCGCTCAGATACGGGCGAACTGTCAACCGCATGATCTGGCCTGCCGGCCGCGCCAGCGACAAGCGCTTCTCCAGTGGTCACACGATCCCTTTATCTGACCGCATCCTGACCACGCCCCTGACCACGCAAGACAACAAAGAGACGACCGTCATGACCGTCATGTTGAATACACCGGATGATTTCAATCTGGAGACCGTACGCCGCGTCGCCTGGCAGGGAGAACCGGTTTCCTTCGGGCCGGACGCCATTGCCACCATGACCAGGGCCCGTGCCGCATTTCTCAACCTGTTGGAAAAAGAGCCCGGCCTGCACATATACGGTGTGACAACATGGTATGGCGACGGCGCCAGCAAGATTCTGAGCCGCGAGGACCAGCAGAAGCTGGCAAAGAATCCGTCCACGATTATCAGCACCGGCATGGGTCCACACCTGCCGGCGCGGGCGGTGCGGGCCATGATCTTCACCCGCATGATTAACTATGTGGCGGGGCGCACCGGGATCAGCCTGACTTCAGCGAAGCGCATCTGCGCCATGCTGGATGGTCGCCCGCTCCCCGAAATGCCGGTGATGGGGCAGGATTCCCCCGGTGAACTTCTTCAACTTCTCAGCCTGTTCCACACCGTGCGCGATGACCAATGCGAGGTGCGCGACCAGAATGGGATGAGCAACGGGTCAGGCTGCGCGCCGGGCCTGCTGGCCGACACGGCGCTGCGGGCACGACGACTGGCGCGGTTGATGACGCGCGTATTCGCTCTCTCGATCGATGCAGCCGGCCTGAACATGGACCCGTGGGACCCCGCCCTGAAACCATTGATTGTGGACCGCCATGAGCAGGAAGCCATTGATCTTCTGAATGCCAGCCTGGCCGGCATTGAAACGACCGGCCGCCGGACATGGCAGCCGCCGATCTCATGGCGCATCCTGACCCGCATGATCGGCCATGTCTTGCGAACGGTCGGTCACGCCGAAGAGATGGCGAAGACAGCTCTGCTGGCCGTCAACGACAATCCGACCTTCTTCTACGCAGAGGAATCGCCACCCAACGGCCGGGTTGTCTCCACTGGCGGCTTTCATGTGCCCTATGCCTATCACTCGATGAATGGTCTGAGTGCTGCCTGGGCCGAAATGTGTGTCCTGGCCGCGCGCGAAAGTGCCCAACTGCACAAGCACAGCGTGACCGGCCTGCCGGAGAACCTGTGGGTCGGCGGCACCCGCTTCTCAACACGGCAGATGATCGTTCCGGCCCATGACATTGCCAGCCGGGCCCGCGCCTTCGCGATCCCTGCCCTGATTCCGCTACATGGCGGGAGCGACGGCCAGACCGATACCGCCATGCCACTGTTCGAAGCCTATGAAAAGGAAACCAAGGCCGGCGAACACCTGGGATTGTGCATGGCCATCCTTGCGGCATCGGCCAGTCAGGCCCTGCATGTGGCGGGTCGTGAACCGGCCCCGCCGTTGCGACCATTCCTGGCGGAAGTACGCGACCACTTCCCGCCCGTAACCAGCGCACGCAATCTGGGCGCCGATACGGAAAGACTGGCCGTCGGCTTCAGCGACGCCATCGTGAACAAATCAGATGATTTCGGCTTTTCCGCCTGAACGGACACGCCATAGCTATACGAGGACATCATGACCGTAGTTCTGAACGAAACGACTGACTTCAATCTGGACACCCTGCGCCGCGTTGCCTGGCAGGGCGAGGCCGTGCAGTTCGGTGAAGATGCGCGGGCCCGCATGCGCACCGCACGCAAGCGATTCCTCAACATGGTCGAAACAGTGCCCGGTCTGCACATCTATGGCGTGACCACAGGGTTCGGCGACGGCGCCGCAACCATCCTGAGCAAGGAAGACCAGGCAAAGCTGGCCAAGGCCCCCAACTTCGTGAAGAACACCGGCGTCGGCGAGACCATGCCGGCGCGGGCCATCCGCGCCATGATCTTTACGCGCCTGATCAACTACGTATCAGGCTATGCCGCCATCAGCATGGAAACAGCCCAGGCCGTGGCCGATATGCTCGATGGCCGACCACTGCCCGATGTCAGGGTTGCAGGGATGGACTCCGCCGGCGAAGTGCTGCAGCTCATCACACTCTATGCCCACCTGATGGGCGATATGAGCCAGGCGCGCGATCAGAACGCACTGCGCAACGGCACAGGCTGTGCGCCCGGTCTGCTTGGCGACACCGCGCTCAGGGCCCGACGCCGAACGAAGATCGCCGGGGCCGTCCATGCCCTGTCGATCGATGCCGCCAGCCTGAACATGGACCCATGGGACCGGGCGCTGAAACCGCTGATCGCCGATCCCCATGAAGGCGAGGCGATCGACCTGCTGAACGGCTATCTCGACGGCATGGAGATGAAGGGGCGGCGATCCTGGCAACCGCCCATCTCCTGGCGCATCCTGACCCGCATGCTGGGGCATATGCTGCGGACCGTAGCGCAGCTGGAGCAGCATGCGGCCATGGCGCTGAGCGCCATAAACGATAATCCGGTCTATCTGGACGAAGAGCAGTCACCACCGCACGGCCGGGTCATTTCCAGCGGCGGCTTTCATGTGCCCTACGCCTATCACCCGATGAACTGGATGACGGCGACATGGGCCGACATGGCTGTCATCACAGCGCGCGAGACCGAGCAGATTCATAAGAAATCGGTGACCGGCCTGCCTGATCGTCTGTGGGTCGATGGCAAGCGCTACTCCACCGCCTTTCTGGCCGTCTCCGGCTACGACCTGGCGCGGCGCGCGGCGGAGCACGCAGCGCCCGCGTTGATTCCCCTGTACTCCGGCAGCGACGGCCAGACCGATACGGTCATGCCGCTGTTCAGTGCCTATGAGAAGGAAATGAAGGCGGCGCGCTGCTATGACCTGTGCCTCGCCATGCTGGCCGCATCGTCTAGCCAGGCTCTGACCGTCGCCGGACGGGAGCCGGCCCCTGCCCTGCGGCCGATTCTGGCGGATATCCGCAAGGCGTTTCCACCGGTCACGGACGCGCGCAATCTGGGGGCCGATACGGAGCGACTGGCCGATGCCTTCAGTGCCGCCATCCTGGGGGAGCGTCAGGGGTTTGGCCTGACCGACTAGCCTGACCGACTAGCCTGGCCAATTTGCCTGGCCAATTTGAAAGCGCCACGCCTGTCAGTTGCCTGGCTTGACCTATATGTAAGTATTTGCTTACTGTAAGGACCCGACCAGACGACTGCCACAGGAGAGTGCCATGACCGTACACCATCAGGTGCGCTTCCCCAACGAATCGGACGGGTACAGGAGTGCCAGAAACAAGCTGCTGGACCTGGAGCGAGAATTGCGCGCCAAAGTGGCGGAGGTGGCAGCGGTACGGCGCCAACTGCCGGCCGGCGGCGAAGTGCCTCAGGACTATGTGTTCGCAACGGCAACTGGCCCAGTGCCGCTGAGCCGGCTTTTTCAGACAGGGCAGGACACCCTGCTGCTGTACAGCCTGATGTACAAGCCGGGCGGAACACCCTGCCCCATGTGCACAGCGTTCCTGGATAGCCTGAATGGCAGTGCCCGGGCCCTCACACAACGTATTTCCCTGGCCGTGGCGGCGCGCGCCACGCCAGCCGAGCTGGCAGACCTGGCCAGGCGGCGGGCCTGGACCCACCTGCGCCTGCTGTCATCCGACGGAACGACCTACAACACAGACTATAATGCGGAGTCCGCCAGCGGCGACCAGTGGCCGATCCTCAACGTCTTTCGCAAGGACAGTGGCAGCATTCGCCACGTTTGGGCCAGTGAGCTGTTCTACACGACAGCAGAGGCCGGCCAGCACGCGCGGCACATCGACCAGCTCTGGCCACTGTGGAACGCACTGGACCTGACGCCGGCAGGACGCGGTGACAATTGGTATCCTGACGTGTCCTGATGTCGCTGCCGCGTCCGGTCAGGCTATTCGGCGGCGGACGGTTGCGGCCTGTCCGGCGCCACTGGAGTGCGCCCTTCCGCCACCGGCCTTGTCCGGCGCGACGGGCTCCCCGCGATATACAGAACCGTAGCGCCCACAATGGCGGACATCAGCGAGCCGCCGAGGACACCGATACGCACGCCGGGAGCGTATTGCGCAGCATCAAATGACAAGGTGCCGATAAACAGGCTCATGGTGAAGCCAATGCCGGCAAGGCAAGCCAGTCCATAGACCTGCAGCCAGCTTGTGTTGGGAATGGGACGGCAAATGCCAGAACGAACCGATAGCCAGACGGCGCCAAAGACGCCGATCTGCTTACCAAAAAAGAGGCCAAGGGCGATGGCCAGTGGCAGCGGCTGCAGCAAGGCGCCCAACGTGAACCCCGCCAGAGAAACGCCTGCATTGGCAAAGGCAAACAAAGGCATGACACCGAAGGCCACATAGGGCTGCAGGCCGTGCTCCAGATGTTCCAGAAGATGCTTGCCACGGCGGTCGCGCAGCGGGATGGCCATAGCCAGCGCAACACCGGCAAGGGTAGCGTGAACGCCGCCCTTGAGGACCAGAACCCAAAGCACCAGACCGACGGCGATATAGGGGAATACTCGCCCCACCCCGATGCGGTTCATTACCGCCAGAACGACGCAGGCCCCCCCGGCCCCGGCCAGCGCCATGAATGACAGCTCTGACGTGTAGAAGACGGCAATGATGATGATTGCACCAAGGTCATCAAGGATCGCAACGGCCAGCAGAAACGCCTTCAGCGCCGGCGGCACACGATTGCCCAGCAGAGCCAGCACACCCAGGGCAAAGGCGATATCGGTCGCCGCCGGGATTGCCCAGCCGTTGATCAGGACCGGATCACCGAAGTTGATCGCTGCGTAGATAATGGCGGGCACCGCCATGCCGCCGACAGCGGCAATGCCTGGCAGCATAATCCGGTCACGACTGGATAACTGTCCGACCAGTATCTCCCGCTTGATCTCCATCCCGACAAGGAAGAAGAAGACCGCCATCAGCCCGTCATTGATCCACAGCAGAACCGGCTTCGCCAGCTTGAAGTCGCCTATGGTGATCATCGCCGGCGTTTTGAGCAGCGTCGCATAGAGATGCGAGAAGGACGAATTGTCCAGCACAAGGGCGAATACAGCCGTGGCCATGAGAACGAGGCCGCCTGCCGCCTGTGGATTGATAAATCGCAGCGCGCCCTTCATTCCGATCCGCCGTCCCTTTTCCGCTGAGAATCTTTCATAACCAAATGGCGAACCATCACCACCGTGCCTTCGGGCGGGAGATTAAACAGGGAACCGCCGGGTGGCTATACCGCAGGGAGCCGGTCACGCCGATAGGGAATCCGGCAGGGGCCCAGATCACGCAAGTATCACTGCGTGCGGCCCCTCCTAGAAGTGGTCGTCGCGCACAACCTGGACATCAGACACCAGGACAATACCGGCATAGTTCTCCAGCAGGGGCTGCGCCGCGGCGACGATCCGGCCGGCGGTATCGCCGTCGGTCACCACGATGATCATCACATTGCGGAAGACGTCTGAGACATGGGCTTCGTCCCGCACACCCCGGCGTCCCATGCCGTGAACCTGCGGCACTACGGTATAGCCGGTAGCGCCTTCGGCCTCCACCATCTGCACGATGGCCGCCTGTCTTGCCGCCTCGACGACGATTTCCACTTTCTTCTTGGAATGCAATGGCATCATCTCGATCCCTCGTCCGGCTATCCCGCCAGCCAACTGGCGACACCATGATAGAGCGGAATGCCTATCACCAGGTTGAACGGAAACGTGACGCCAAGTGAAAGCGTCACATAGATTCCAGGATTGGCCGCCGGCAGGGACATCCGCATGGCGGCCGGCACAACGATATAGGAGGCGCTGCCGGCCAGTACTGCGGTCAATGCCATGCCACCGGCCGAGAACCCGGCAGCCCATGCCCCGGCCAATCCGGCGATGGCGCCAACCAGAGGCATGAACAGGCCGAAGGCGACCAATGGCCAACCGATGGCGCGGAAGCTGTCCAGACGGCGCCCGACCAGGAGCCCCATGTCCAAAAGAAAGAAGGCCAGCACCGCCTTGAACGGCACGTCGATCACCGGCTTCATCAGCTCCTGCCCGGCAGCACCCGTCGCCCAACCGATAAGGAGGCTGCCCAGCAGCAGCAGGACACCACCGCTCAGGAAAATCTCGCGCCCGACCGTGGCGGAAAAGATAGGCCGCGCGCCGGGCGAGCCGCCGGCAGCGGCGGAAGTCTGATCGAATGTCTTGGCCAGGAACAATCCGCTGATGATGGCCGGTGTTTCCATGATCGCCAGCATGACCACCAGAATCCCTTCATAGGGAACCCCCTGGCTGGTCAGGAAGGCGGTTGCGGCAACAAATGTAACCACACTGACAGACCCATAGTGAGCAGAAACCGCCGCCGCATTGACAACATCCAGCCGGGTCGTCCCGCGCAGGAGGGCATAAGCGACGAACGGCAGGCCAAAACCCAGAATCAAGGCAAGGGCGGCAGCCGTGAGAGCCGTACCGGCGGATCCTTCGGCCAGATGTGATCCGCCGGAAAAGCCGATGGCGACAATGAGGTAGAGCGACAGACCCTTGCTGACGGCTTCGGGAATAGCCAGATCCGAACGCGCCCAGCCGGCAAAGGTGCCGAGCAGGAAAAACAGGATGATCGGCGACACCAGGTTGCCGAGTACGAGGTCCAGACCGGTCGCCATTGAGCCGCCACACCTTCTCTAATCGATCAACGCCGGGTTGGACCTATCTGGTCCTACCGGCCCGCGAGCATGTCCGCGTAGGGACGTGACATTGACCGCCGCCCCGGATGGTCAAGGCCCCGCCAACTATTCTCCGGGCAACTATTCTCCGGGCAAACGCCGCGCCGGGCCGACGACCGGCGTCTGCGCCGTCGGCGCGGCGGCCGGGCCGCTGTCAGGCATCCCGCCCGGAGTTGCCCCTTCAGGCTCCAGCGCAGCGATCAGGCGACGGCGGCGGCTCAGCGCCCAGCCCCATACAACCACATTGATAGCGGCCGCCACTTGCAACGGCACATGCAGACCGGCCCAGGTCGCGACCAGGCCAAGTGCGAACGAGCCGATGGCCGGGCCGGCATTGAAGATCATGGTGTGCAGGCTGAGCACCCGTCCCCGCATAACAGGGTCCACCGCCATCTGTACCAGCGTTTGCGTGGACGTCCCGCGCATGGTCATAACGACGCCCATGAGAAACATCAGCCCCGTCGCTACCCAGACGTTGGTCGTAAAACCAAAAGCCAGAAGAATCGCGGCCGAAGCCAGGATGCTGCCGACCGCGATATTGACCAGACCGCGCCCGCCACCGCCGCGCCAGGCCAGCCATATGCCCGAGACCACAGCGCCAAGCCCGCCCGCAGCCATGAGTTGGCCAAGCTGCTCTGGCCCGCCCATGAACACCTGCCCCACGTAGGCCGCGATCATTTCCGTCAGTGGCCGGAATAACAGGGCCAGAGAAAGGCCAATGAGAAGCATGGGACCAATCCCGGCGTGGCGGGCGGCATAGCGATAGCCCGCCGCCATGTCGCCAAAGAACCCGGCCGCCGACCGGACGGGCACCTCCTGCGCTGGCAACTGCATATAGAACAGCGCCACCAGCATGGGCAGGAAGGACAGGGCATTGAGGGCGAAGGCACCATCGCTGCCGAAAGCAGCGATGACAAAGCCGGCGATGGCCGGACCGATAACGCGGCCGGTATTGAAGATGACAGATGTCAGGGCAACGGCGCTGGACAGGTGCTCGCGGCGCACCAGTGAATTGATCAAGGACTGACGTGTCGGATGATTGAAGCCCATGATGACGCCGAGAACGACCGTAAAGCCGATCAGCAAACCGATGTTGATGAGCCCCGTATAGGTCAGCAGCGCCAGGACCAGCGCCTGAACCAACATCAGAGATTGCAGCAGAATGAGCATGCGGCGGCGGTTGAGGCGGTCGGCGAGCACACCGGCGAACGGGCTGGACAAAACCGCCGGCAACAGATCGGCCAGGACGACGATTCCCAGCCACTTGGGATCTTTGGTCAGCTCCCAGGCGAGCCAGGCCACCGCCGCCTTCTGCAACCATGTGCCGATGAGCGAAATCGACGAACCATAGGTGTAAAGCCGGAAGTTGGGATTGGAGAAGGCCTGGCCAATGCCGCCTAGGTTGATCATGAAACCCCTGTCATGCCGAGGGACCAGCTGTGGTGCCGTCCGTAGCGACCGATATTAACTGACGGAGTCAGACCGTGGCAGCCATCTGTAGCGCCTGATATCATTGCACAATTGGCCTGCCACCGCGAGCGATACTAGAATCGTTTTGATGTGTTTCTGTTGGGAAGGGCCGATCAGATTCCGGTTGTTGGTCAGCGAGATCATCTGCGCCACTGGATATTTTTCTGACTTGAGCTTTCCCTACGTCGAGTAATCGTCGATGAGCTGATTCGGCTTTGCAAATTGCTCGAGGTCTTGCTCGTCGGTGATTGCGACCCGGTTGCCACTAACCTGTACGCCATATGGCTGAAGGACCTTGAACGCACGGCTGAGGTTTTCGGGCGTCATCCCGAGGAACGATGCAAGTAGGCGTTTCTCGAAGGGTAGGTCAAACTCAGCTCCTCCGCCTGCGTGCCTTTGTTGCCGCAATAGGTAATTCGCCAGTCGCTCGTGCGAGGTGCGAAGCTTGAGGTCCTTCGTGTTCTTGACAACGGACCGGTAGCATTGGGCCAGTTCCGTCACGATGGCACGGGCGAAATTGGCATCCTTGTCGAAGATCCGCCGTACATCCTGACTGGGTACAAGTGCGATGCGACTTTTCTCAAGCGTTCGCGCCGACATGAGGTATGGCGCGCCCTTGATCGTGGCAGCGAGGATAAAGGTTGAAACAGGGTGCACGGTTGCCATGCTGGTCTCTCGTCCGTTCCAAGACGAGTAGAGTTCTACGGATCCCGACAGCACGACATGCAGGAAATCGCTCGGGTCGCCCTCTTCGATCAGGTCGATTTGGGGCGGGAAGTTCTGAACGTAGACACCACGCAGCAGTCCGCGGAAGTTCTCTTCCGCCATGTCGGCAAAAAGATGTAGCGCCCGGATGTCCGGGAATTCCGACTCGGGCATGCTGAAATACACCTAGTGTTCTTCACTTGACGACTATCTCTAAAGAGCTTGATATTTGTCAAGTGGACGATTGATCGGCGACAGTTTCGCTCTTAACGTTGCACCAAATCCCGCGTAACATTTTTATGTAAGTCATTTATTTAGCTACGTTTTCTACGTTTTCTCCGAAATCGTGACTTAGATCAAGTCAGACGCCCCCCAATACGGGCACGACAGTCCCAACGCGCAAGGCGCTGAAGAGTTTTGGCGCGCAAGAACGGAGGGGCCCATGGAAATCATGATTGCGTACGACCACTCGCGCAACGCGCGGATTGCGCTCGACGCAGTTCAACAGATGTTCGGGCCGTTGAAGCCCAGCATTACGCTGGTCTCGGTCGTGGAAGACATCGGCAGCGCCACATCCGACGCGGACGAGCTATTCACAGAACAGTACCAGGAACAGAAAGCGGGCGTCGAAGCAGCGGCCGCAGAGCTCATGGCTGCCGGCCTCGAGGCCAAGGTCATGATCGCCGAGGGCGACGCACGCAAGATGATCCTGCGCGCCACCGAGGAAAGGCAACCCGACCTTTTGGTCATGGCCCGCCACAGCCACCAGGCAGATGGCGGCGCGCTGAACTTCATCACCAAACGGCTCGACGCCATAGCCGAAGAATTCGACCACATGACCTTCGGGTCGGTCTCAGCCTTTCTCGCGCGGCGCGCGAAATGCCCGATCCTCATCATTCCCTCCCACGTCCTGGCACCTTCAAAGCAAGCGGCCGAATAGCACCGGGGCACAGATCATATGAAAATCTCCAGTCTTGTCCGGGTTCACGATCCCGCCATTCGGGCACTGCATCTGACCTGGATCGCGTTCTTCATCACCTTCTATGTGTGGTTCAACATGGCGCCGCTGGCATCGTCGATGCTGGCGTCAAATGATTGGTTGACGCGCGACGACATTCGACTGTTCGCCATCGCAAACGTGGCGCTCACTATACCGGCCCGAATTCTCATCGGCATGGCACTCGACAAATGGGGCCCGCGGCGGGTGTTCTCGTTGTTGATGATCGTCATGGCCATTCCGACGTTGTTCTTCGCCTTCGGCGATACCAAGATGCAGCTCTTTGTCTCGCGCCTGGTTCTGTCGTCGGTTGGTGCCGGCTTCGTCGTCGGCATTCACATGACCGCGCTCTGGTTCAAGCCTCGCGACATCGGTTTTGCCGAGGGCTTCTATGCCGGTTGGGGCAATTTCGGTTCCGCGGCGGCCGCGATGACCATCCCCACGGTGGCACTGGTCCTTTTTGGCGGTGATGACGGATGGCGCTACGCCATCGCGACCTCCGGTGTGATCATGGCGGCCTACGGGGTCTTCTACTGGTTCGCCATCACCGACGGGCCGACCGCTGACACCCACAAAAAGGCCCGCAAGACCGGTGCGCTTGAGGTCTCGACATACCGCGATCTTGCCCTGCTGGTTGTCTTCACGGTGCCGCTGATCGGGATTCTGTCAATCCTTGTCTACCGTGTGCAGAGGATGGGCTATATCGATGGCTTCGTCGCGACAATCTGCTACGCCTCCATCGCGACTCTGGTCATCTACCAGGTCTGGCAGGTCCTGCGCGTCAATCTTCCGATCTTGCGCAAGGGCGTACCCAAGGACGACCGCTATCCGTTCAGCTCGGTCGCGGCGCTCAACACCACCTATTTCGCCAATTTTGGCGCTGAGCTGGCCGTGGTTTCCATGTTGCCGATGTTCTTCCAGGAGACCTGGGGCCTGACGCCGGTGACAGCCGGCCTCATCGCGGCCTCATTTGCCTTCATTAACCTGGTGGCCCGTCCCATGGGCGGCCTGGTGTCTGACCGGATGGGCAACCGTCGTTTCGTGATGCTCGCCTACATGCTGGGGATCGCCATCGGGTTTGCTCTGATGGGGCTGCTCAACAGTGCCTGGCCGCTGATCATTGCCATTGCGATCACAATCGCCTGCTCGTTCTTCGTGCAGGGTGCCGAGGGCGCGACCTTTGGGATCATCCCCTCGATCAAGCGCCGGGTGACCGGCCAGGTCGCCGGCATGGCTGGCGCCTACGGCAACGTCGGCGCGGTGTTCTACCTCTTCATCTTCATGTTCGTGGACGCCTCGACCTTCTTCTTCATCATTTCGGCCGGTGCGCTGGCTTCATGGCTCATCTGCTACTTCTGGCTGAAGGAACCGGAGGGCGGCTTTGATGAAGAATATGTCCTCAGTTCGGTGGACGAGGCCATCGCCGCCCAGGCAGCCCGCAAGAAAGAAACCGAGGCCGAACTCGCGCTGATCTTTGCTGGGTCCGAGAGAGTCGCGTTGGCCGAGAAAGCCGACAGTCTGACGGTCACCGCTCGCTTCAGGGATCTCGACGATCTGAGGGCCGCGCTCTCGCGGCTGGGACCAAAATCCGGCGGCCAACCCGCTGAACCCGCCGAGTAGGACTGAACTGCTGGCGGAACACCGCCTCTGGCCGACCCATGCCAAAGACCAAGGAGACATCTCAATGGCAAGAGACTTGACAGGATACGCAGCGGACGACGAGTCCTTCTGGACCTCGACCGGCAAGAGTATCGCGAACCGCAACCTGTGGATCTCGATCCCGTCGCTGTTGTGCGGGTTCGCCGTCTGGCTTTACTGGGGGATCATCACCGTTCAGATGATCAACCTGGGCTACCCTTTCGAAACCTCTCAACTCTTCACTTTGACCGCAATCGCCGGCTTGTCCGGCGCGACGCTCAGAATTCCCGCGACCTTCTTCATCCGGATCGCAGGTGGACGGAACACGATCTTCTTTACCACTGCGCTTCTGATGATCCCGGCCATCGGCACGGGGATTGCCCTACAGAACCCTGATACACCGCTCTGGCAGTATCAGATCCTGGCGCTTCTGTCTGGAATCGGGGGTGGCAACTTCGCCGCCTCGATGTCCAATATCTCCTTCTTCTTCCCGAAAAAGGTCCAAGGCTACGCGCTGGGTATGAATGCGGGTCTAGGGAACTTCGGGGTGACCACGATGCAAATCGTGATCCCGCTGGTGATGACCTTCGGACTGTTTGGTGGTGAAAGCCAGACGCTGGTCAACACGTCCGGCACTCTGATTGGACGCATCCCGGCCGGCACCGAAACCTACATCCAGAACGCCGGGTTCGTTTGGCTGCTGGCGCTGATCCCTCTGGCCTTCGCCGGTTGGCTTGGCATGAACAACATCCGCGACGAGCATGTCAGTCCTGATATTCCCAACCCCTTCGGAGCCTTCGGGATCATCGGTTTCATGTACCTGATCGGCTTGCTCTGTGCCGGCTTCGGCCTCTGGCTGATGCTGCCGACCGCGGTCGGCGGGTCCGGTTTCATGATCTCGAAATGGTTCGTCCTGCCCATCGTCATCGTGCTGACCATCGCGCTGCTGAGGATGATTCCCGGTCAGATCGGTAAAAATCTCCAGCGGCAATACCAGATCTTCCGCAACAAGCACACCTGGGCGATGACCATCATCTATGTCATGACTTTTGGCTCGTTCATCGGCTACTCAGCCGCAATGGGCCTGACTATCAAGGTCGTGTTCGGCTTCCAGCACCTGATGGTGGACGGCGTTCTGACCCATGACACGTCGAACCCGAATGGCCCTTCGGCGCTGATGTTCGCATGGATGGGCCCCTTCATCGGTGCGCTCATTCGTCCGCTCGGCGGTATCTGGGCGGACAAGGCCGGGGGCGCGAAGGTCACCCAGATCATTTCGGTCGTAATGGTGATCTGCGCCTTGGCGCTGGCCTGGATCCTGCAGCAGGCCTATTCGTCGGCGACGCCCGAAACCTACTTCCTGCCCTTCCTGCTGATCTTCCTGCTGCTGTTTGCGGCCACGGGAATCGGCAACGGATCGACTTTCCGGACCATTGCGATTGCCTTCAACAAGGAGCAGGCAGGGCCGGTTCTTGGCTGGACCAGTGCCGTGGCCGCCTATGGCGCTTTCCTTATCCCGCAGATCTTCGGGGAACAGATGAGTAGCGGAACGCCGCAATACGCGCTGTATGGCTTCGCGGCTTTCTACACGCTCTGTATCGCGATCAATTGGTGGTTCTATCTGCGCCGGAACGCGTACATCCAGAACCCCTGAACCACTCCCGGCCTGCCCGAAGATCGCTTCGGGCAGGCTCCACCTGCATACCGCCTTTAGGGAGCTATAGTCATGAGTCATCTGCTTGATCGCCTGAACTTCCTGTCCCGCAAGACAGTTGGCCGTTTCTCCGACGGCCACGGAATGACCACCAACGAGGACCGTCGTTGGGAAGACGGCTACAGGAAGCGCTGGCAGCACGACAAGATCGTGCGTTCGACTCATGGCGCAAACTGCACCGGCTCCTGCTCGTGGAAGATTTACGTCAAGGGCGGCATCGTCACCTGGGAGACGCAGCAGACCGACTATCCGCGCACCCGGCCGGAGCTGCCTAACCACGAGCCGCGCGGCTGCTCCCGTGGCGCCAGCTATAGCTGGTACATGTATTCCGGCAACCGGGTGAAGTACCCGCTGGTGCGCTCCGCCCTTATGCGCCTGTGGCGTGCGGCGCGGCTGAACAACAGTCCGGTCGCGGCGTGGGGCTCCATCGTCGAGGACCCGAAGAAGCGCCATGCCTACACGTCGCGCCGCGGGCTGGGCGGCTTTGTTCGCGCCGGCTGGGATGAGGTCAACGACATCATCGCCGCCGCCAATGCCTATACCGCCAAGACCTATGGGCCGGACCGGGTCATCGGCTTTTCACCAATCCCCGCCATGTCCATGGTGTCCTATGCGGCTGGCTCCCGCTACCTGTCGCTCATGGGCGGCGTCTGCATGTCGTTCTACGACTGGTACTGCGACCTGCCACCGGCCAGCCCGCAGACCTGGGGCGAGCAGACGGACGTGCCGGAGAGCGCCGACTGGTACAACTCGGGATTCCTGATTCTGTGGGGCTCCAACGTGCCCCAGACGCGCACCCCCGACGCCCACTTTTATACCGAGGCGCGCTATCGCGGCGCCAAGAGCGTGGTGGTCAGCCCGGACTACTCGGAAGCAGCCAAGTTCTCCGACCTGTGGCTCAACCCCAAGCAGGGCACCGATGCCGCCCTGGCGCTGGCCATGGGGCATGTCATCCTGCGCGAGTTCCATCTCGACCGTCAGGCCGAGTATTTCGAGGACTATTGCCGGCGCTATACCGACATGCCGTTGCTCGTGCGCCTGACCCAGAAAGATGGGCACTTCGTGCCGGAACGCCTGCTGCGGGCTTCCGATTTCAGCGATAGCATGGGCCAGACCAATAACCCCGACTGGAAGACGGTCGCGGTTGACCGGACAAGCGGCAAACTGGTTGTGCCGCTGGGCTCAGTCGGCTTCCGCTGGGGCGAGAGCGGCAAGTGGAACCTGGAGTCGCGGGACGCCGAAGGACGTGACGCCACCCTGGAAATGAGTCTGATCGAGGAAGGCCGCCACGACCACATCGTTGACGTGGCCTTCCCCTATTTCGGCGGCCGGCCGCACCCGCATTTCGATGGCAGCGACCATCCGGAGGTGCTGGTCCGGCGCCTCCCCGCCAAGGCCATACAGCTGGCCGATGGCGAAGCCATGGTGACGACCGTGTTCGACCTCTTTGCTGGCAACTATGGGCTGGACCGCGGTTTCGGCGGCGGCAATGTAGCGACCGACTTCAACGCCGATGTGCCCTACACCCCGGCCTGGGCAGAGAAGATCACCGGCGTACCGGCCGATCACATCATTACCGTGGCGCGGGAGTTTGCGCGCAACGCGGAGAAGACCAAGGGAAAGTCCATGGTCATTCTCGGTGCCGGCCTGAATCACTGGTACCACATGGATATGAACTACCGGTCGATCATCAATCTTCTGGTCATGTGCGGGTGCGTCGGGCAGTCCGGCGGCGGCTGGTCACACTATGTGGGCCAGGAAAAGCTGCGACCGCAGACCGGCTGGCTGCCACTGGCCTTTGGTCTAGACTGGTCACGCCCGCCTCGGCAGATGAATTCCACGTCATTCTGGTACGCGCACAGTGACCAATGGCGCTACGAGACCCTCGATGTGAAGGACGTGCTGTCGCCGACGGCGCCGGAGGGCCCATGGGACGGCACCATGAACGACTACAACATCCGTGCCGAGCGCATGGGGTGGCTGCCGTCAGCGCCACAGCTAGAGACCAATCCACTGGAGCTGGCCGCAGCCGCCGACGCGGCGGGCAAGGACGTCAAGGCCTATGTGGTTGACGGGCTGAAGGACGGATCGCTGCGCATGTCATGCGAAGACCCCGACAACGAAAAGAACTGGCCACGCAACCTGTTCGTCTGGCGCTCCAACCTTCTGGGCTCATCCGGCAAGGGGCATGAGTACTTCCTCAAGCACCTTCTGGGCACCAGCCATGGTGTGCTGCAGGAAGACCTGGGCGCCGCCGGCAAGGCTGCCAACAAGGAAACGGTTTGGCATGACAAGGCGCCGGAAGGAAAACTGGACCTGCTGGTGACTCTGGATTTCCGTATGTCCACCACCTGCGTCTATTCCGACATCGTCCTGCCGACCGCCACCTGGTATGAGAAGAACGATCTCAACACCTCTGACATGCACCCGTTCATTCATCCGCTGACCGCAGCGGTTGATCCGGTGTGGGAGAGCCGCACCGACTGGGACATATACAAGGGCCTGGCCAAACGGTTCTCTGAGATCGCTCCGGAAGTTCTGGGGGTCGAACGGGATGTGGTCCTAACGCCAATTCTGCACGACACGCCGGCGGAACTGGCCCAGGCCAAGGACGTCAAGGACTGGAAACGCGGTGAAACCGAGCCGGTCCCCGGCCGCACCATGCCGCAGATTACTGTGGTCGAGCGCGACTACCCCAATCTCTACAAACGCTTTACGGCGCTTGGCCCGTTGATGAGCAGTGCCGGCAATGGCGGCAAGGGCATTAGCTGGAACACCGAGCATGAAGTGGAGTTGCTGGGCCGGCTGAACGGCCGGGTGATCGAGGACGGCGCATCCCAGGGATTACCTCGGATTGACACTGATATCGATGCGACGGAAGTCATTCTAACCCTGGCGCCGGAAACCAACGGCGAGGTGGCGGTGAAGGCGTGGGAGGCCCTGAGCAAGGCGACCGGCCGCGACCACACACACCTGGCAAAGCCCAAGGAAGACGAGAAAATCCGCTTCCGCGACGTGGTGGCGCAGCCGCGCAAAATCATCAGCTCGCCCACCTGGTCGGGCATTGAATCTGAAAAGGTCTGCTACAACGCTGGCTATACCAATGTGCATGAGCTGATCCCTTGGCGGACGCTGAGCGGCCGGCAACAGCTCTATCAGGATCACCTGTGGATGCGGGCCTTTGGCGAGGGACTGTGTGTCTATCGTCCGCCGATCGACACCAAGTCCGTCACCGCCGCTTTGCAGGGCGACAACGACCAGCCGAGCGTCGTCCTGAATTTCATCACACCGCATCAGAAGTGGGGCATCCACTCCACCTATACCGACAATCTGCTGATGCTGACCCTGTCACGTGGCGGACCCATCGTCTGGATGTCCGAAGTTGATGCAGCCAAGGCGGGCATTGTCGACAACGACTGGGTCGAAGCGTTCAACGTCAACGGTGCCCTGGTGGCGCGGGCGGTCGTGTCGCAGCGCATGAAGGAGGGAACTCTCTTCATGTATCACGCCCAGGAAAAGATCGTGAACATGCCGGGGTCACAGAAAACGGGACAGCGCGGCGGCATTCACAACTCCGTCACCCGGGCCGTCCTCAAGCCGACCCACATGATCGGTGGCTACGCACAACAGTCCTACGGCTTTAACTACTACGGCACGGTCGGGTCCAACCGCGATGAGTTTGTCATCGTCCGCAAGATGGAAAAGGTTGACTGGCTTGATGGGCCAGCCCCCGTCGCCATGGAGGCAGCAGAATGAAAATCCGCGCACAGGTCGGCATGGTCCTGAACCTGGACAAGTGCATCGGCTGTCACACCTGTTCGGTCACCTGCAAAAACGTGTGGACCAGCCGCGAAGGCATGGAATATGCCTGGTTCAACAATGTGGAGACCAAGCCCGGCATTGGCTATCCCAAGGAATGGGAGAACCAGGACAAGTGGAACGGCGGCTGGGAGCGCACGTCGTCCGGCAAGCTGCAGCCAAAGATGGGCGCCAAGTGGCGCATTCTGTCGAAGATTTTCGCCAATCCGGACCTGCCGGAGATTGACGATTATTATGAGCCCTTCACTTTTGACTATGAGCACCTGCAAAAGGCCAATGACTCCATTGCCTCGCCAACAGCCCGCCCCCGCTCGCTGATCACCGGTGAGCGGATGGAAAAAATCGAATGGGGACCCAACTGGGAGGAAATCCTGGGCGGTGAGTTCGCCAAGCGATCCAAGGACGTCAACTTCGAACAGGTCGAGAAGGAAATTTACGGCCAGTTCGAAAACACCTTCATGATGTATCTGCCACGGCTGTGCGAGCACTGCCTCAACCCGACCTGTGTGGCCGCCTGCCCGTCCGGCGCCATCTACAAGCGCGAGGAAGACGGTATCGTCCTGATCGACCAGGAGAAATGCCGGGGCTGGCGCATGTGCGTATCGGGCTGCCCGTACAAGAAGATCTACTACAACTGGCAGACCGGTAAGTCGGAAAAGTGCATCTTCTGCTTCCCGCGCATCGAGGCGGGACAGCCCACGGTCTGTTCCGAGACCTGTGTGGGCCGCATCCGCTATCTGGGTGTCCTGCTGTATGACGCCGACCGGATCGGCGAGGCCGCGGCAATCGAGGACGAGCAGGACCTGTACGAGTCGCAGCTCTCCATCTTCCTTGACCCGCACGATCCCGAGATCATCGCCCAGGCCAAGCGTGACGGTGTACCTGACGCCTGGCTGGAATCCGCCAAGGTGTCGCCGATCTACAAGATGGCCATCGACTGGCGCGTTGCATTCCCGCTGCATCCTGAATACCGGACGCTGCCGATGGTCTGGTATGTGCCGCCGCTGTCGCCTATCCAGTCGGCCGCCCAGGCTGGCCACATCGGCATCGACGGCGACATGCCGGACGTCCGCAGTCTGCGTATTCCTCTGCGCTATCTGGCCAATATGCTGACCGCCGGCAAGGAAGAACCGGTGGCAACGGCGCTGGAACGCATGTTGGCCATGCGCGGCTACATGCGGTCAAAGACCGTGGACGGCGTGACCAATGAAGAAATCGCCGAGCGCGTGGGCCTGACACCGGCGCAGATCGAGGACATGTACGAGATAATGGCCATCGCCAACTATGAAGATCGTTTCGTCATTCCAACGTCGCACCGCGAAGTCAGCGAAGACGCCTACGAGCTGCGCGGCGGTTGTGGCTTCAGTTTCGGCAATGGCTGCTCCGGCGGCACCAGCACGAGTGATCTGTTCGCACCCCGCAAGCGTACCGTGCAGACACCAACGGAGGTGATGTGATGCAACGGGCGCTGAAGGCCCTTTCCATTGTGCTGAGCTACCCGACCGGTGAGTTGCGCGAAGAGGCGGCGGACGTGAAGGCCGCGCTGACCGCAGAGCAGGCCCTGGACAGCGGCAGCCTGAACCGATTGTCCGGATTGCTCGACCGTCTGGCCTGCGATGATCTGTACGATTCGCAGGAGTCCTATGTCCTGCTGTTTGATCGCACCCGCTCCTTGTCACTGCACCTGTTCGAACATGTCCATGGCGAAAGTCGTGACAGAGGGCAGGCCCTGGTGGACCTGCAATCGGTCTATGCCACCGGCGGCTATGAGGTTGCGGCCAAGGAGCTACCGGACTATCTGCCCTTGTTCCTGGAGTTTCTGTCCACCCGGCCAAGCGACGAGGCGCGCGAGCATCTGGTACAGATCAGCCATATTCTAGCGGCCCTGCGCATGCGCCTGACAGCGCGCGGCAGCGACTACGCCGCCGCCATCGGCGCCATTGAGAGCCTGGCCGGCCACACTGCCAGCCCGCAGGCAGTGACCGACGCCATGATCGCCCCGGATGACGATCCGAATGACCTGCAGGCACTGGATCGGGCCTGGGAAGAGACGGCAGTCACCTTTGGCCCGGGCGCAACAGCTACGAACGGCGCACCCATGCGGCCCCCCGCCGGTCAGGGAGACCACTCATGATCACTTATATGAACACGGTCGTCTTCGGCCTCTATCCCTATATCGCCCTGACGGTCCTCGTGATCGGCAGCATCCTGCGCTATGACCGCGAGCCTTTCACCTGGCGGTCAGGGTCCAGTCAGCTCTTGCGGCGACGCCAGCTTGTCTGGGGGTCCGTGTTGTTCCATGTAGGAATCCTGGTTGTCTTTGTCGGCCATCTGGGCGGCTTGCTGACGCCAATCGCATTGTTTGACTGGCTTGGCATCTCGCACGGGTTCAAGCAGATGACCGCCATTGTCGTCGGAGGCGTCGCCGGCGTGGTGTGCCTGGTCGGAGCCACCATGCTGGTCCATCGCCGGCTGTTCGACCCTCGTATCCGCCGGACATCCGCTTTCAGCGATATTGCGATCCTGCTTCTGCTTTACGTTCAGCTGGTTCTGGGCCTCGCCACCATACCGATCTCCATGCAGCATCTGGATGGCGGGGAAATGGTCCTGTTCATGGCCTGGGCGCAAGGGATCTTTACCTTTGATCTGGCGGCATCCAGCTATGTTCTGCATGTCCATCCGATCTTCAAGGCCCACCTGGCCCTGGGTCTGACCATTCTGCTGGTCTTTCCCTTCACCCGACTGGTCCACATGCTGAGCGCACCGGTGCGCTATTTGTGGCGGCCAGGCTATCAGGTGGTGCGCCAGCGCCAGACCGGCGGCCGCAGGGGGCGGCAGACAGCCGCCTGAGCCGTTTGCCTCCCGCCGCGGCGGGCCCAGAATCCCGCTCCCTGCTGCGCCGCGGGGAGCGGCTTCCCTGCGCCAGGCCCAGCAAGCGCTTGCTGAAACGCCGGGTTCCTGCTAGACCGCGCGCCGAGACCCCCGTCAACCTTGACCATCCCGATCCTGCGGCCCACCCCGCCATCCGGCGGCGGTGACGTCCGGCCCCATAGCGGGATGGCGACAGCATGAGTGTCCGGCATGGACCTGCGCAATATCGCCATTATCGCCCACGTCGACCACGGCAAGACGACGCTGGTGGACCAGTTGCTGAAGCAAAGCGGCGCCTTCCGCGATAATCAGCAGGTGGCCGAGCGCGCCCTTGATTCCAACGAATTGGAGCGCGAGCGCGGCATTACCATCCTGGCCAAATGCACCAGCGTGGAATGGCAAGGCACCCGCATCAATATCGTTGATACACCCGGCCACGCCGATTTCGGCGGCGAGGTAGAGCGCATCCTGTCCATGGTGGACGGTGTCGTTCTGTTGGTTGACGCGGCGGAAAGCGTTATGCCGCAGACCAAGTTTGTCCTGTCCAAGGCCCTGAAGATCGGCCTGCGGCCGATTGTCATGATCAACAAGGCGGATCGGCCTGACGGCCGGCCGGCAGAAGTTCTGGAGGAGATTTTTGACCTCTTCCTGACTCTCGAAGCCAATGACGATCAACTGGACTTCCCGGTGCTCTACGCCTCCGGCCGCCAGGGCTGGGCCGTAGCCAATCTGGAGACCGACGAACGCAAGGACCTGTCGATCCTGTTTGATCGTATTCTGACCTACATTCGCCCGCCCGCAGCCCGCGCCTATGCCCGCGGCGACTTGCCATTCGCCATGCTCATCACAACGCTGCAGGCCGATCCGTTCCTGGGACGGATCCTGACCGGTCGGATCGAGCAGGGGATTATCTCCACCAATCAGACAATCAAGGCCCTGTCCCGGGACGGACGCGAGGTGGAGCGGGCGC
Source organism: Alphaproteobacteria bacterium (assembly GCA_040218575.1). Classification (NCBI taxonomy): domain Bacteria; kingdom Pseudomonadati; phylum Pseudomonadota; class Alphaproteobacteria; species Alphaproteobacteria bacterium. The sequence goes on from JAVJRE010000002.1 coordinate 461,709, forward strand.
GGGCAACGAAGCTGCTGGCCTTCGACGGCCTGTCACGAGTGCCCGTGGACCGGGCGGAAGCCGGCGACATTATCGCCATTGCCGGGCTCAGCACCGCCACCGTGGCCGACACCCTTTGCGATATGGCACTCGAGACGCCCCTGCAAGCGGCGCCGATTGATCCGCCGACCATCGCCATCAGTATCGGCGTCAATGACAGCCCGTTGGCCGGCCGCGAGGGCGACAAGGTGCAAAGCCGGGTTATCCGTGCCCGCCTGCTGTCCGAAGCCGAAGGCAATGTGGCCATTCGTGTACGCGACAATGCGGAGGGCGATTCATATGAAGTGGCCGGCCGCGGCGAGCTGCAGCTTGGCGTCCTGATCGAGAATATGCGACGCGAAGGCTTTGAGCTGTCCATCAGCCGTCCCCGTGTCCTGTATAAGCAGGACGACAAAGGCCAGCGACTTGAGCCCGTCGAAGAAGTCATCGTCTTTGTGGATGATGAGTATACCGGCGCCGTGATCGAGAAAGTCAGCCAGCGCAAGGGCGAGCTGCAGGACATGCGGCCGGCCGGCGGCGGTAAGACCCGTATTGTGTTTCACGCGCCCAGCCGTGGCCTGATCGGCTATGCCGGCGAGTTCCTGACGGATACGCGCGGCACCGGTGTTCTGAACCGGCAGTTTCACGGCTATCAGCTCTATCGCGGTCCGATTCCGGGACGGCGCAACGGCACCCTGATTGCCAACGGTGACGGCAACGCGGTCGCCTATGCCCTGTGGAATCTGGAGGAGCGTGGCATCCTGTTCATCCACCCTGGTGACAAGGTCTATCAGGGCATGGTCATCGGCGAGAATTCCCGCGGCAACGACCTGGACGTCAATCCGTTGAAGGGCAAACAACTGACCAACATGCGCACGACCTCCAAGGATGAAGCGGTGAAGCTGACGCCGCCTCGCACCATGACCCTGGAGCAGGCCATCGCCTATGTGGGCGACGACGAACTGGTGGAGGTGACGCCGAAGTCCATCCGCCTACGCAAGCGAGCGCTGCTGCCCCACCTGCGCAAGCGGGCAAAGGAAGTGGCCTGAGGCGGGACTCGGTTCGAGTCAGGACAGGCCCCCGTATTGCTGCGCAACGTCGCTGTGGGCCCTCTTTCGCCGCATTTTTTTGGCAATGAGTGCGGCCATACTGGCATCAGGCTGTTCGCTCTGGACCTGGGACACCGTGGCAGGACACTGGTTTAACCCTTCATACGAGACCGGAAACGGCGCGGAGCATTATCCCGCCGATGGCACCTGTGCGCTGGCCAATCGGCCATAGCCTCGCCAGGGCCGGCGACCGGGTGCGCCGCCGGGCGGCGGCCTGTCTCGTGGTCATGGCCGGCCTTGCCTTGCCGGTAGCCAGTGCCACCGCCGCAGACCCGCCCACAGGTATTTTCAGCCTGATCGTCGAGAACGACCTGTTCTATGGAAATGACAGAAACTATACAAACGGGCTGCGGCTGAGCTGGCTGTCGGCGCCTGATACGACCCCTGACTGGTTAAAAGAAGGTGCCACTCTGTTGCCGCTGTTTGCCGTCGGCGGCGATGTGCGGTTTACAGTGTCAGCCGGACAGAACATGTACACACCCGCCGATATTTCCCTTCGGCACCCTCCGGCCACCGACCGCCCCTATGCCGGGTGGACCTACGGCTCCATCGGCATTGTATCCGAAACCGGCCGGCGCCTTGACCAGCTCGAACTGGCGCTTGGAATTGTCGGCCCTCAATCCTATGCCGAGCACACGCAGGCGTTTGTCCACGACCTCATTGGGTCGCAGGAGCCAAATGGCTGGGATACCCAGCTACGCAACGAACCAGGGCTTGTCCTGACCTATCAGCGCAGCGCGCGAGCCTATTTTGCGGAATCGGCCGGGCATCTTGGATTCGACGTGACGCCTCATGCCGGCGCCGCTCTCGGCAATGTCTTCACCTATGCCAGCGGTGGCTTGACCCTGCGGGTGGGAGAGGATCTGCCGCTTGACTATGGCCCCCCACGCATTCAGCCGAGCCTGCCCGGATCGGGCTTCTTCAGGCCGGCCCCGGGGGCAACCTGGTATGTATTTGCAGGGGTAGAGGGCCGCGCCGTCGCCCGGAATATTTTTCTGGATGGCAACAGCTTTCGCAGCGGTCCACATGTCGACAGACACCCTCTGGTCGGTGATTTCCAGTTTGGCTTCGTGCTGACATGGAATGCGGTTCGCTTCAGCTATACAAACGTCATCCGCACGCCGGAATTCAAGAACCAGACCGAACGCGACGACTTTGGCGCCGTCAGCATCTCCGTCCAGTTCTAGCTCTTCATAGTCCGGCCCGGTGGACAGCACCTGTGCTTGTCACTGGAGCTCTCGTTGTATCCGTCTGCCGGGCCCGCCAGGCACAGGATCCTTGTGCCCTCGCCGCCTGGGTAAGGAAAATACGACAGTGCTGAAAAAGGCCATTGATTTGTTCTTGTTTTGTTCTCACAATAAGCCATGGCTTCCCTCACCCCTGTCACTGCCCGACCGGCCCCGCCGCCCGCTTTCCCGGCCCCCGCCATGTCCTCCCCCAGGGACGCAAGGGGAAGCGGGCGGCACTCCAACCCCTATGGGCGACAAATCAAGGGACCGGCCTGCAAAGCGGCCGATCTGGCCAGCTTGCGCCAAAGCATCGCCCGCCTTGAACAACGGCACAGTGCGTTTGAAAGCCACGACAGCGAAGAAAATGCGGTGCGGCGTGGAGGTTTCGATCATCCCGCCTGGCGCTTCGGTCTGACGGCCATGGACTGCGTCCTGCCGGCTGCAGGGCTATCCCCCGGCGGGCTGCACGAGTTGTCCGCCGCCCATCAGGACGGGCCCGCCAGCCATGGCTTCGCCCTGGCGTTGTTGCGCCGGCTGGCCGAAGCCCCGGCAGCCAGCCGGGCGGACAGCGCCCCTATTCTGTGGTGTCAGGACCATTTCACACACGATGCTTTCGGCCCGCTGCATGGTCATGGCGTCGCCAACTTTGGTCTCGATCCAGGACGATTCATCCTGCTGCGCAGCAGGCGAACACGTGACGCCTTATGGGCCATGGAAGAAAGCATTCTGTCCGGTGCCGTGGCGGCTGTCGTAGGTGAAGTCAGAGCAATGGATTTTACCGCCAGCCGCCGGCTTGCCCTTGCCTGCCGCAGAATGGCCGTGCCGTGCCTGATACACCGTCGCGATGGCGATCCCATGCCGGGCGCCGGTCAAACACGCTGGCGCGTGGCCGCGGCACCCAGCCGACCCGACCCATGGGATGCACGAGCCCCCGGCGGGCCGGCCTGGCGTATCACTCTGGAACGTTGCCATGGCGGGCGGCAGGAAGAACGCACACCATGGCCCACCACCTGGAATGTGGAGTTTGACGGTGAGACGGGTTGTTTCTCTCTGGCTGCCTCAATGGACAATCGAAAGACTGCGTCGGAGCGAAGGCCCACACACCCGTCCTGCGCGCCGGACAATCGCCGCCGGCAAGCCGGATAGTCCATCTGTCGGCGCCGCGGCGCCTTTCGCGCTGGTTGCTGCGCAGAATGGCCGGCTGTGCCTGACAGCGGTCAACCGAGCCGCGCGTCATGAAGGGCTGGTTGCCGGGCAAACCCTGGCCGACGCACGGGCAATCGCACCGCATCTGACAACCCGGCCAGCCGAACCCGAGGCCGATGCCCGCGCCCTGCGCGCGCTGGCTGATTGGTGCCGTCGCTATACCCCGTGGACCAGCCCTGAGGGAACAGATGGCCTGTGGCTCGATATCAGCGGCTGCGCCCACCTGTTCGGTGGCGAAACCAGCCTGCTGTACGATCTGCTGCACCGCTTGAAGCAACAAGGCCTGTCAGCCCAGGCCGGTCTGGCAGATACACCGGGCGCGGCATGGGCCCTGGCCCGCTTCATGCCGGAAACAGCCCGACTTGAGGCGCGTATTGCCGACCCCGGTGATACGCGTCAGGCCCTGAGCGACCTGCCGGTCGCCGCCCTGCGTCTACCGCCTGACGCGGTGCTTCTGCTCCACCGCCTTGGCCTGCGGACCATTGCCAGCCTGTATCCTTTGCCGCGCGCCAGCCTCGCCCGTCGCTTCCGTGCAACGGAAGACGGTGTGGCTGTACTCCGCCGCCTCGATCAGGCTTTGGGGCGGGAAGAAGAGCCTCTGTCACCCCTGACACCGGTGACCGCCTATCGCGAACGACTGGATTTTGCCGATCCTCTTTTGACAGCCCAGGGCGTGGAACAGGGTCTGGATCGCCTGCTTGGATATCTCTGCGCCCGCCTGGTGAAAACAGGATACGGCGCACGTGGCCTGTGCCTATCGGCCTATCGAACCGATGGCGGCGTATCACGGGCCGGTATCGCCACCGGCCGGACGGAGCAGACCGCAAGTCATTTCCGCCGCCTGTTTCAGGATCGTCTGGACCGCATTGATCCCGGCTTTGGCATCGATGCCCTGGTGCTGGAGGCCGAGCACCTGTCCCCGATGCAACCGCGGCAAACCACGCTGCAGAGCGGCGGCCAGGCACAGGAAAGCGATGCCGTCAGTCGGCTCACGGACCGCCTGACCGGCCGCCTGGGCGCGTCCGCGGTGCATCGTCTGGTCCCCGGGGCGAGCCACAGGCCGGAACGGGCTGAACACCACCTGCCAACCAGTGACACCCCAACGCCGGGACTTTGGCAGGACCCCGACCACAAGGGGCCAGCCCGGCCACGCCGACCGATCAAGTTGCTGCCCAGGCCGGAAGCCGTGAAGGTTCTGGCAGAGGTGCCGGAAGGCCCGCCCTTGCGTTTCACCTGGCGACGGGCCGGCCACCGCACCGTACGGGCCGAGGGGCCGGAGCGCATCGCTCCGGAGTGGTGGCTCGAAGCCGGCGCCGACCCGGGCCGACTGCGTGACTATTATCATGTAGAGGACGATCAGGGCCGGCGCTTCTGGCTGTTCAGAGAAGGCCTGTACCAGCTAAGCCAGACCGACGGCCCGCCGCGCTGGTTCATCCATGGCCTGTTCGCCTGAGAGCCATGGCACACGCTTATGCCGAGTTGCAGGCAAGCAGCAACTTTTCCTTCTTGCATGGCGCCTCCCACCCCGGCGAGCTGGTGGAAACAGCCAGCGACCTCGGCCTGACAGCCCTGGCCCTGACTGATCGCAACAGTCTGGCCGGCATCGTGCGGGCTCACGCCGCCGCCCGACACGCCGATATGCAACTGATCGTCGCCAGCCGTCTCGACCTGACCGATGGGCCAAGCCTTCTGGTCATGCCCACCGACCGACAGGCCTATGGACGCTTGACCCGCCTGCTGACCCTTGGCAAGCGGCGGGCGAAAAAAGGCGCATGCCATATCGCTCTGGCGGATGTCTATGATCATGCTCAGGGGCAGGTCTTTATTCAGTTGCCCCCCGCCGACTGGCAACAGGAATCCCTGATCCGTCAGACACGCGCCATCGCCAGCGATCTGGGCGCTCCATGCTTTCTTGCGGCCAGTCACCTCTATCAGGGCGATGATCGCCGTCGTCTCGCCCGTCTGGCGGCCGTGGCCGAGAGCGCCGGAACGCCGTTGGTGGCAACCAACGACGTGCACTATCACGTGCCGGCCCGCCGGCCATTGCAGGATGTGCTGACCTGCATTCGTGAACACTGCACCATCACCGAAGCCGGCTTCCGCCTTGCCGCCAATAGCGAGCGGCACCTGAAGTCACCGGCCGACATGGCGCGCCTGTTCGCCGGCCACGAGGCTGCCATTGCCCGCACGGTGGATATCGCCCGGGCATGTCGCTTCAACCTGGACGAGCTGCGCTACAACTACCCCGAAGAGCCGGTGCCGCCTGGCGAAACACCCCAAAGCCAGCTTGAGAAGTTGACCTGGGCCGGCGCCGGGGATCGTTATCCGGCCGGCCTGCCGGACAGGATCGTGGCGACCATACGCAAGGAGCTAACCCTTATCGCCAGGCTTGGCTATGCGCCGTATTTCCTCACTGTCCACGACATCGTGCACTGGGCCCGGGCCCAGAATATCCTATGCCAGGGCCGTGGTTCGGCGGCCAACTCAATAGTCTGCTATTGCCTGTCCATCACGTCCGTCAATCCGGACGAAATTGACCTCCTGTTCGAACGCTTCATCTCCGAAGAGCGCAACGAACCACCGGATATCGACGTGGATTTCGAGCACGAGCGCCGCGAGGAGGTGATGCAGTACATCTATGACCGCTATGGCCGGGAGCGAGCCGGCATCGCCGCCACGGTCATCACCTACCGGTCACGCAGCGCCGTGCGCGAAGTAGGCAAAGCCATGGGCCTGTCAGCCGACACGACCGCGGCGCTGGCCGGCAATGTGTGGGGCTGGTCGAGCCAGGGCGTGCCGGATGAACAGGTGCGGCAGGCGGGCCTGGATCCGGCCGACCCCCTGCTGCGCCGCACCCTGGCCCTGACCCGCATGCTCATCGGCTTTCCCCGCCACCTGTCACAGCATGTGGGCGGGTTCGTCCTGACCCAGGACCCCCTGTCGGAGGTCATCCCCATCGGCAACGCCGCCATGGCCGACCGCACCTTCGTCGAATGGGACAAGAACGATCTGGACGTTCTCGGCATCCTCAAGATCGATGTCCTGGCGCTGGGCATGCTGACCTGCCTGCGCAAGGCTTTTGCCCTGCTGGAAACCCACTATGGCAAGCGTCTGAGTCTGGCCGCAGTTCCGCGTGACGATCCGGCTACGTATCAGATGATTCAGAAAGCCGACACGGTTGGTGTTTTCCAGATTGAGAGTCGGGCCCAGATGTCCATGTTGCCCCGCCTCAGGCCGGCCAACATGTATGATCTGGTCATCGAGGTCGCCATCGTCCGGCCGGGGCCAATCCAGGGCGGCATGGTGCACCCCTATCTGCGCCGGCGGCAGGGCCTGGAAAAAGTGGAGTATCCGTCCGAGGGCCTGCGAAGCGTTCTTGAAAAGACACTCGGCGTTCCGTTGTTCCAGGAACAGGCCATGAAGATCGCCATCATCGCGGCCGGCTTCACACCGGGAGAGGCGGATCGGCTGCGCCGCGCCATGGCAAGCTTTCGTCACATTGGCGACATCGGCAACTTTAAGGATAAGTTCATCCGCGGCATGACTACCAATGGCTATACAACCGACTTCTCAGAGCGCTGTTTCAAGCAGATCGAAGGGTTCAGCGACTATGGCTTTCCGGAAAGCCATGCCGCCAGCTTCGCTCTGCTGGCCTATGCCTCGTCCTGGCTCAAATGTCATTACCCTGACGTTTTCACCTGTGCTCTTCTCAATGCCCAGCCCATGGGCTTCTACTCATCTTCCTCCCTGGTCCGGGATTTCCGGGATCATGGCGGCGAAACACGCCCCGTGGATGTCAGCTACAGCGCCTGGGACCACCGGCTCGAAGCCAGAGACCCGCATCGCCCGGACGAGCAGACATCCTTTGCACTGCGTCTTGGCCTGCGCCAGGTGAAAGGCCTGCGGGAGGAGGATGCACACAAAATCACCGCCGTGCGCGGAGCAGGCTTCCGCAATCTACGCGATTTCTGTTTCAGGACCGGCCTTAACACCGCGGCTCTCTGCCGTCTGGCCCACGCCGATGCCTTTCGCTCCCTGAATCTGGACCGCCGCGCCGCGACCTGGGAAATTCGCGCCATGACCGGCCCGAACGGCCAATCTTCCATGGTCGAAGCCCTGCCACTGTTTGCCGCAGCCGATACGGTCCGGGATGGCCCCATGCAACCGGAGGAGACCGTCACGTTGCCGGCCATGCAGCCCGGTGAACATGTCATGGAGGATTATCAAAGCCTGCGCCTGTCCCTCAAGGCACACCCGCTTTCCTTCCTGCGCCCGGTCCTGGCTGAACGCCACATCAAGCCCGCAGGGGATCTGACGAATCTCCCCACCGACAGCCTTGTCCGGATTGCCGGCCTCGTCCTGACCCGGCAGCGTCCGGGAACCGCCAGCGGTGTGGTCTTCATGACCCTGGAGGATGAAACCGGTACCGCCAACATTATTGTCTGGCCGACAATCCTCGAAAGCCACCGCCGTATTGCTCTTGGTGCCCGCATGGTGTCCATAGAAGGTCGGCTGCAAAACGAGCAGGGGGTCATTCACGTCATCGCACGCCGCCTGACGGACCTCACCTCCCTATTACTGGATACGCTACAGAGTGAAGAGTCCGGTCAGCCCGAACAGGAATCGCGCGCAACCGCCAGCCCCCACCGTCATCCACGATCCGTCCGGGCTCTTCCCAAGGGGCGGAACTTTCACTAGTGCCTTGCCAGCGCCCATCGCAAGTCCCGCATCTGGATTTCCATAGCTTGCGCGAAAGCACCGACAACGGTTTCCAAGAAAAACCACAAAAAAAAGCCCGGCCGTTCAGTCAGACCCATAATTTCACTGGTCGCCAAAACCCGTTCAGCCGGACAATTCCCGTGACGGTATTGAAAACGGATCGCTTCTAACTCATTGAACTAAAAATCTTTATCTGATTGTGAAGACCCAGGGCCACCTCATAGCGCCAGATCAGTCTGATACCGGTGTTTCCCGAATGAATGCGACGTATTCGGCCAACGCCTCATGCAGTGGTCTGGGCTGCCAGCCCGTTTCGGACCGGAGCCTGCCAGTATCATAGGCGCCCCAACGGCCATGCTTGTGTGCTCGGTTCATAATAATGTCGCACTCCGATTCAGGCCGCACCTCCCACCGAAGCGCCGGGATGATTTGTTGAATTGTGGCAAGAAGCTCCTGGAGAGTAACAGCCTGGCCGAGGGCGATATTGTAGGCTGAATGGTCGAACGCCGCTTCTTTTCGCATCAGGGAAATGACTGCATCGGCCACGTCACCCACATAGATGTGGTCCTTCACCGCTTCAGGAGCGTTGATACGGACCGTTTGACCCTCAAGCGCGCGGTGAATGGCAACGTAGGGAGGGCACTGATACGCCCGACTGGGCCGCCAGCGGTCCATCGGACCATAGACACCAGACAATCGACAGGAAGCGACGTTAAGGCCAAACAGCTTGCCATACCGCTTCGCCGTAAGTTCCGCGGCGTATTTGGAGATTCCATAGAACTCCGGCGGTTCCACCCAACCGTCCTCGGGCATTGGCCCCGGCGGCGTCGGACCGTCGTCGCTGTAGACGTCGCCCGAACTGATATTGATGAAACATTTCAAATTCGGACATCTGCGTGCCAACTCCAGCAACCGCACAGTCCCCATGAAGTTTACCTCAAGCACCTTGTCCGGCGAATCCGTCTCAGGATTACCTATTTCCTTGCCATCCGGTGTTTCGGGAGCAAAGAGCGTAACCGTCGCGCCATGGACGATTCGCGTGAAACCGTGCCGCGCCGCGAGTTGATCCAGCAGCGCTGTATCCAAAACGCTGCCTCTTACATACTCGACCCGATCAGAAACGGGCGCGAAAAACCAATTCAAAGCCTCATCTTCCGGCCCGGAATCGAGCACAACAGCCCGTTCTTCCGGCAGTTGTTCCAGCCACTTGCGGGTGAGGTTGCTCATTACGAATCCCCCACCGCCGGTCACCAATAGCGTCACAATTCAAGCCCTCCTGGGAAAATCTGCGAGCAGCGATAACTCGCCCCCTGCAGTATTGGTCCGCCGGCCAGGTTGCCCGGACAGTTAAGGCCCAGGCCGGGATGGCCGAAGAAGCGCATCCGCGGCCCGGTCGACGAAACTACCCTAACGCCCAGGAACGGACACGCGCCAGGTTGACCTCAACAGCGATATCGGCACAGGCCTGTCATCGTAGGCAAAAGAAGAGCCTGCCAGACAATCGTTCGGCGGGCTTGAGCAGAAGCAATAAAATGAAGTTGCGGGCCGGACGAGTTCTCCTGGGACGGCACCGCCTCACAGCAGACATCGATACCACGCTCACGGGGATACCCTTCTCCTGGCGCAATGACGGCGCAAAGCGGATGTGTACAACATCACCGTCAGCCGGATGACCCCGGGTGAACTGTTGAATGAAGGGAAGGGATTTTGTAGGTCGCAGAGCTGGAGAGTACCCCGCCGTACCAAGCCAGCTCGCTATGACACTACCGGCAAACAGACCGACGGCGACCAGACCTGAAAAAGGCCCGGTCGCCGCATTCCTTCGCCAGATCAGGCCGCCTTCTTGACGCTGATCTTGCGTTTACGCGACTTAGCGGTTGCGGATTTCGGCAGGTGCACTGTCAGGACGCCATCACGGAACTCAGCGGTGGTTTTCGCTGCATCCACAGTGGAGGGCAGGCGAAAGCGCCGCTCACAGGCGCCGAACGACCTCTCCCTCACATGGTAGTTTTTCTTGGTATCTTCCGACTCGCTCTCTCGCGTACCACGGATCATCAGTACATCGTCGTCGGTCGATACCTCAACGTCCTTTTCCACCATGCCCGGAAGGTCCAACTTAATTTCGAATCCGGAATCGGTTTCCGCCACGTCCATAGTCGGCTGCAAAGCAAGGGACGTGCTGTTGTCGCTCCAGCCCCATTCGCCCATAACGTCGTGAAACAGGCGGTCAATCTGGCTGTGCAGGGACGTTAACGGGTTGTTGCCTTCCGTCTTATCGCTGCGACGCCAGAACGGGATCAGATCGTGTCGTGTCATGGCCATGTCTCCCTGATTGGAGTTTTATTTTCGCAGTCACTGTGTCAAGGCGGGCACTCGGGAGTGCGACTGCCGGTATGCCAGCCACAGCACCCACATGGGGAGGCATTCGTCCGATTCAATGGCGATGTAAACCTGTGGCGTGTCGGTAGCCCGCCCTTGAAATCCGGGTTGCCTGCCTCCCGAAGATCATCA